>JAFGPH010000076.1 GCA_016926135.1 Deltaproteobacteria bacterium | reverse complement strand
GGGGGGTGTGGACGCAGGAAAGCAATTGCCTGACCTCCTCAGTGCTGAGCACGGCCGGGAGGCGATGTTCGGTCTGTGCCCGCAAGATCCCCGGGATGTGCCAGTCGTGCTGAAGGACGTGCTGGTAGAAGAACTTGATGCCGCAGTAGCAGATGCGCATGGTTTTGGGGGACCACTTGCTGACGTTCTTGCGGTGGAGGAAGTAGTTCTGGAGTTCCTCTTCGGTGATCGCATCCGGGGTCTTGCCGCTGAACTGCGAGAGCATGCGGACTGCGCGGGCGTAAGCTTGCTGGGTGCGTTCCCCCTTGCCGTTGAGTTGAAGGGCCTTGATCATCTTCTCGTGCCAGTCTGTCATCATGATGCTTCTCCTCTCGTGAATGAATTTGGAGAAACATGATAGCGAACTGGGAGAGACGAATCAGTCGCTCAAAGACGGGCTGGTACCTGGGAGGATTTCAACGAAGGACAGAGGCTGCCGGGGAGCGGCTTACTTGAACATTGGCATGCAGCGGATCGCAAAAACAGCGCCCGCTGATGCTCAGCGTTGGCCAAACAGTGGCGAAACCGACTCCGCTTGACAAAATACGCCATTGGCGTATATTCCCACTATAATCTTTATTGAGACCTCCATCTTCACGAAGGAAATAACAGGGCTTCTTCCGGAGGAGAGTTACCGCAAGCTGCAATCGACACTGATGCTGAGGCCGGAGGCTGGAAGCGTCATCCGTGGAAGTGGAGGCTTACGGAAGATACGCTGGAATCTTCCTGGGTCGGGAAAACGGGGGTCCTTGCGAGTCATTTATTATTGGGATCCTCCGGATACCATTTTCATGCTGTTTCCATATCGAAAAAACGAACAAGAAGACCTTACGCCGGATCAACTCAAGTTGCTCCGGAAGACGGTAAAGGAGTTTTTGTCATGAAAAAGAAGCATTTCGAGAAGCTGCTCTCCAGCATTAAGGAAGCTGGTGAGATCAAAGCTGGGCACAGAAAGCCCAGTCGAGTTTACGAAATCAAACCGCCCGAAATCAAAACGGTGCGTGAAAAGCTCAACGTCTCGCAGAACGAATTCGCCCTCATGATAGGCGTAAGCGTTCGAACTTTGCAGAATTGGGAACAAGGGAGAAGAAAACCTGAAGGGCCGGCCAAGGCGCTGCTGCGTGTCGCGTCTAAGAATCCAAGAGCCGTCCTCGATGCCCTCCATGCCAAAGAGGCGGCCAACACATAGGTGAAGCCGACGGGAATTCCGCTGGCGCTCCATTCCCGCTACTTACCAAACCGTTCGGCCAGCGAGGAACAACCTGGATGACGGCCAAGCGAAAGATACTACAGAGGATACTTGCGGGATCCAAGAACATCCGGTTTTCTGATATGGTACGGGTGGTGGAAGGCTTTGGATTCCGACTATCCCGCACAGAGGGAAGCCACCACATTTTCGTACATGCGGAGATTTCGGAACTTCTGAACCTGCAAGAAGTTGGAGGGCATGCAAAGGTTTACCAGATACGCCAGCTTTTGAAGCTGGTCGAACGTTACAGCCTGAGACTGGAGGACGAGTAATGGGAGACTACCATATTAACATTTTCTATTCTGAAGAAGACGGGGGTTACATTGCTGACATCCCGGACCTAGAGGCATGCTCTGCGTTTGGCGAGACTCCTGAGGAGGCGCTGAAGGAGGTACAAGTGGCGAAATCGCTTTGGTTAGAGGCTGCCCGCGCCGAGAGCAAACCCATCCCCCCCCCGAAGTATCGGCCTGTCATCTATCAGGCGGCTGCTGCCTGAAAGCTGGCCCGGAGGAGCAAGTCGGGGCCAAACATGTCGCCCAACTTGACCAGGAAATGCACCGGCAAGTTGGCTTGTCGTTAATGCCTGAGGGGAAAAACAATGAGCATTGAAATGATCCGCGCTTTTCTTCTGTGGTGTACGATCATCAACTACGGAACACGCCAGTAGAGAGTACCGACCTATTCAAGTGCCTCACCCCCCTGGAGATAGAGATCTTCGAGGTCTGAGCAAGAGGTTCAAGGTTCACGGTGCAGGGCACAGGGATGAAAGAGAAAGAAACCTCAGGTCTTCCTGCCTTGAGTCTTCATTTGAGAGCCGAGGGCCTGATGTAATAGCTGTCGCCCACCGTGACTCCGATAAAGGGCGGCGCCTGTTTGACCCCCTTCATCTCCTGGGTGAGCATCGTCCCGTGGTAAACACGGGTCAGGTTCGATCCCTTCTCCTTTTCAATCTGGACCGCGGCTGCAATGGGAAGGTTGTATTGAACCGGCTCTCCCAACAGGTTGTGCTTGAAAACCCGCCAGGCGCCCGTAACCACCACGGCCACGACCTTCCCGGCCTCCTTTCCTTTAGCGGCCCTTTCATCCTCCTCTTTCTGGAGAAACTCCCTGGATGCCTTGGCCAGCCCTTCAGCGTCCCGGGGCGCATCTTTTCCCTGCCCGGGAAAGGTCGCCTTGTCGATCTTGGCGTTGAAGGCCTTCAAGTCTTCCGCAATCCATCCCTCCAGTCCGGTGTTGAATTCCTGGACCCTCGGGTTTTCCTTTTCGAAACCGGCCGCAACCCGGCCCCACTCCCTCAACCTTCCGTATTGCTGCATGCGGGCGAAATCGTGGATGCCCCGGGAGACTTGGCCCTTCATCTCGCCGGCCCTTCGAATGAGATCGTCGGCCATGACCGTTCGGGTCTTCCGTACGTTCTCCATGCCATTCAAAATCTCGGTGTACGGGAAACTGGCACGGTGATACGGATCTGAATAACCCATCTTTTCCGCCTTCTTGTCGATTTCATCCCTTGTGTTACCGTACTTCTTCGCAAACGCATCCAGCCCGGGTTTCAGCTTCCCCACTTCGGTCTTTTCAAAGGCCTCCACCTGGGCCAGCAGTTCCTTCACCGGGACCAGGTCATTGTAGTACATCACAACCCCTGTTGCCCGGTTGAACAGGGGTTTGACCCTGTTGTAGTCATCCATCACCGCCTTCACATCGGCATGGACTTCCGCGGTCTCGGCCTTGAGCGTCTCCTTGGCCTTCGCCTGTCCGGCCTTCGCGTCTGCCACCCGTTTTTCCGCCGCCGAGATCTTGGCCCCCACCTCATCGAATCTCGGGTGGGATGCGATACCCTGCTCCGCGGCCTTCGCCCTGGCCGTCTCCAGGTTCTTGCGCGCGTTTTCCAGGGCTGCGTCCATGTTCTTCAGCAACTGGTCTTTGTTGAAGTTCGGATCGCTCAGCCTCTGGATGTAGCCGTCGATCCTACCAACGCTTCTGTCAGCCTCCTCAATCGGCCCCCTGGCGTGATAGGGCAACTTTTCCGCCTGTCCCGGCTTCCCGGGGTCCCGTTGTGCACCCTTTGCCTCCGCGGCCGAATCACCCTGGGCGCCGGCAACTGGTGCCGACGCCGGTTTCGTTTTCTCAGGCATGGGTTTGGCTTCCGGCTTGGGCGGAAGTTTCGGCGGGGTCCCCTCGGCAGCAGCCTTCACCGACCCGCCGCCCAGGTCCTTGCCCGTGCGCTTTTCAAGGTCCCGGACGAGTTTCTCAACCTTGCTCTCCAACGCCTTCAACCCCGGGTTATTCGGGTCAGCGCCCTTGATCCTCTCGACCTTGTCTTTGAGCGGCTTGAGGGCGGCCACCGCGTTTTCGCTCTTTCCAGCAAACATGTCCTTTTCCGCCTGCCGAAGCTCGCTGTTCGCCTCGCGAAGCAACGCCTTGACATCCTCAGCCCGGACCACACTTCCAAAGCCGTATACCCAAAGAAGCCCAAGCGAGATCAGCATACACAGAAACCCAGACCGCATCCGATTCACTCTCATTTTTTCCTATCCTTTCGTTGGCATGAAAAATCGCGTTCTGCGAAAAACCCTTCGCACAGGCGTCCCCGGTAAGAAACCGGCCTTTTCACCCTCCCGTCGGAAACCGGCAAGAGTCTCCAGGAACCATACCCCATCGATGCCTGAAAATCAATGCGGACGTCATACCCAAATCCGCCGTCAACCTCATGCCCCTCCAGCGAAACCCACCGGGCAGGGGATGGCCATTGATCCCGAAGCCGGGAGCCAAGATGTGTTGCAGCCGACATTGCCGTTTGACCTATTTCATGCGTTCATGTAATGTGGCTGTATAGAATCGACAACATGAAATGCCGTGCAGAATAGGACGGATCCTGTTTTCTGAATTCGCACGCAGGGGAGGCCTTATGGAATACTACCTTCCTGTTTTGATCCTCGCTGCAGCCTTGGCTGTCTATTTCCTGCTGCGCAAACCGGGGATGAAGGACCCGCCCCGTGATCTCTATGTCTGCGACGTGTGCGGAAAGAAGGACTGCATCTGCCACAAGGAAGCACCCCATTGAAAGAGGGACCCGCCATGGATAAACCGATCGTCGCGATTGGCCGTTATGAAAGATCCCCCGATTCCCTGAGGCGAATCCTTGACCTGTGCGAAGGATTTCGAGATCTCACGACTGCCCGGCACGTGGTCATCAAGCCGAACCTGGTGGGCATGGATGGCCGCTATCCCATGCCGCTCTACGGGGTGTTCACCACGACCAGGCTGGTTCACGACATGGTCATTCTCCTCAAGGAACACGGCGTGGAAAAGATCTCCATCGCCGAAGGCTCCGTGAAGAGAAGGGATTTGGGAGTGGGCACCGAGGGCATCTATGAGATCCTGGGCTACTCCCTGCTGGCCAGGCAATACGGCGTGAAACTCGTGGATCTGCTTCAAGGCCCTTTTGAAAAGGTGGACTTCGGCGGGTTCCATTTGGAGATCTCCCGCCCCCTCCTCGATGCGGAGTTCCTGATCAACATGCCCGCGCTCAAGACCCACAACCAGGCCGTCCTCTCCCTGGGCTTCAAGAACCTGAAGGGCGGCCTTTCCCTCAAGTCACGCAAATACTGTCACGGGGCCGATGAGACCCTGGATCACCACCTGTCTTTGTTTCTGGAGAAACTCCATCCCCATCTCACGGTTCTGGACGGGATCTACGGCCTTGAAAAGGGCCCTTTCTACCTGGGAAACCCGATCCGCATGAACACCCTGGCGGCATCTACGGACCCCCTGGCCGCTGAGCTGGTGGGTGCCCATCTTGCAGGCATCCATCCGGAAACGGTGCCTCATATCAGGAAATACGCGGACAGACATGGACGATCGCTCGACCTCCAGGCGGTCACACTGAAAGGCGAGCCCTTCGAGGATTTGAGGCGGCCCATCAAGTGGGACAACACCTGGCGAGAGGACAATACGGGGCCTCGGGGTTGGGATCGTATCGGGATCCGGGGCGTCTCCCTCCCCAAATACGACAAGACCCTCTGCACAGGCTGCTCGGCGATGTACGGCCCGGTGCTCGTCTCCATCATGTTCGCCTTTAAGGGCGTCCCCTTCGATGAGGTCGAGATCCTTACGGGAAAGGCCATGACCCCTTCCGGCAGGGCCAGGAAGACCCTGCTTCTGGGCAACTGCATGATCAAGAAGAACAGGAACAGCCCCCACATCTCCGAGGCGGTCATCGCCAAGGGCTGCCCCCCGTCCATGGAGGACGTCTTCAAGGCCCTGGCGCAATGCGGCATCCCGGCTACCAGGGAGCATTTCAGGATGTTCCGCGAGTCCCTGATGGAAAGATACAAAGGAAAAGAAGAATTCGACGACTCCCTGTATTACCTGCAATGAAACGTCTCTTCGAGCCAGTCCGGAAAGACCGCTGCGGCAAACGAGAGGTTCCCCACCTGGCAGGGTGAGTCCGCTCCCTCCCCTTCTCCCACCATGGCCAAGCAGGGGCAGCGGATTTCGCCCAGTCCGTCGCCGACCCTGAATGACCGAAGATAGCGCACATCCATAGTGTCAGGCGTTCTGCAGGCGACCGCACCTCCTATCCGCCGAAGAGCATGCTCATAAGGCTTCTGCCCAGCACCAGCTGGATACCGGTCAGGAAAAGGAGGGCATAAATGACCCGGTTGAACCACATGTCCGTGAACCTGCGATTCAGGTAGATGCCAAGTCTCACACCCACATAGGTCATCGGTGCCAGCATCAGCACAGTCGCCATATTTCCCACACTGAACAGACCCAGCATCTGATAGGGGACCAGTTTGACCAGGTTCACAGCCGTAAAAAAGATCACTGTAGTACCCACAAACAGCTGACGGGGAAGCTTCTGAGGGAGAAGATAAACGGCCACGGGTGGTCCCCCGGCGTGCGCCACCGTTGAAATGAACCCCGACATGGCCCCCAGCAGGATGCCGGCGATGGTCTTCGGCCTGCTTGCCTCCATGACCCCCAGGACAAGGGCCCTCAGGATTTGAAAGAGCACAAAGGAGAGGGCCAGGATGCCCATGGATATTTGCAGGATCCGCTGGTTACCCCTGAAGGCCCCGAAAAAGAACGCCCCGATTGCGATGCCGATGATCGCTGCCGGCAGGAGCACCCTGATGCTGGGCCGGTGAAAGTTCAGCCGGTAGTAATACACACTGAAAAAATCGGTGATGATCAGAAGCGGCAGGAGGATAGCGACCGCGTCGGTGACCGGTATGGCAAGCGTCAGCAGGGGTGTGGCCAGGATGCCCACGCCTGTTCCGAACCCCGCCTTGGAAATGCCGAAGAGGAGTACGGCGGCGATGGCCAGAAACCAGAAGGCAACGGAATATTCAGGCACCATATTTCGTAACGTCTTGCTGAGACAGGTGATGGTCCTTACCAGGCTAGCGAAAACTCGAGCCTCTCTGAGATGGGGAGCACCGTTTCCGGAGGCGTGAATGCGATCCGAAGCGGGATGGTCTCTCCCTCGACTGCAGCCCCGGCCTGGATGGAGATGTCGGAGGGCGCCTCGTGTCCCGTATCCCGGAAAAGCTCAGCCAGGGCCTCTTCAAGCCACGACCCTACATCGGCCTGCATGGCGGCTTCGCCCATGGCATCCTTGAGGCTGAATAGGTGTCCCACGATGCGGTTGAAGAAGAGCTGGAATTTGAGGGACCCCCCCGGCAGGGTGCTCTCCTTGGGCATGAAGGCGACGTCCCTGCGGATGGCACCCACCAGTGGGGTGATGCCGGCTTCCAGGAACTGCATGATTCTTTCCTCCGTAAAAACCGTCTCCGTGGCCGATGGATACTCTCCCCCGAAGGAACCCACGGCAAGATCATTGAGGCTGATCCTGCGGTAGTCGGTGAACCTGGACGGCCAGCCGAACCCGGCGATGCTCTGAGCGACCAGCGTCCCCAGTGCCCAGACAGGGCTGATCCAGAGGGGCTCCCGTTCACTGAACGGAACCGGCCTTGCCGGGTTTGCGTCCCCGTAAGGCTCCCGCACGAGGAAGCGGTTCACCGTCACAGCGAGCCATTCACTGCCCGGCTGCTCCCCGAGCTTTCGCCACTTGGCAAAGGCGCTCTCCTCCAGGTGGTGTTTGAGGTAGGGAAGCCTTGAAAGCTCGGGCCATGTCTGGAGGTGGAAGAAACTCGGGCCGATCCAGACCGCGGTCGGCGCCAGCAGTGTACCCGCGAGGTCCACCACCTTTTCGAGCACCTCGATGCTGTAAGGGGTGTTGTCAAAGGCCTGATCCAGGAGGATCAGGTTGGGCGGGTTTTCGCTGAACTGCGAGGAGATTTCTTCCAGCATCTCCGGAAGTCCTTCTCGACCTACAGGAAGGATCTGGACAATCAATCTCTCCCGGTCTTTCACAGGCCCCTGCCTCACCAGGATCTCCACGCCGCGCCATGCCGCCTCCATGGTGCGAAATGCTTCGTCGGCATAGACCTCTGCCAGCACCCGGGCCAGGAGAGACCGGATCTGCTCCCTCAACCCCTTGCCCGCTGCCGCACCGGGTGTTGCGCCCGCGCCTTCCGGCATGGCCACCATGGACAGGATATCATCCACCTTGCTTCTCTCCTCCTGCCTTGGGGCATCACGGGCCGGTATGGAGAGGTCCAGGGGCAGTTCAGGCCATCGGGCCTTGATCTGCTGCGAAACCTCCTTTTCTCCGATCCCTTCGGCCCCGGCCTTGTCCACAAAGGCGAGGGCGTCCACCAGACTCCTCAGATAGGGGGAACGGTTCACCGCCCCCTGTGGCCGGAAATCCCTCATGGATTCGGGCCTCAGCGTAACACCACCG
>JAFGPH010000486.1 GCA_016926135.1 Deltaproteobacteria bacterium | reverse complement strand
TAGGCACAAAGGGGTAACAGGTTTGTTGTTCTCTGCTTTGTCCCTTTGCCACTTTGTCCCTTTGTCCCTCAAGCTGTCGGCTTCAGCTGACAGTGGTTGACTTTCGCCAGGCAATCCGCGGAACGGATTCCATCCATGGCCGAGGAAACGATTCCACCCGCATAACCGGACCCTTCGCCGCATGGATAGAGCCTTTTTACCTGAACGTGCTCGAACGTGGCGGGATCCCGCGGTATTCGTATTGGAGAAGAGGTTCTGGTCTCCACACCAACCAGCACCGCCTCGTCACAAAGAAAGCCTTTTCTCTTCTTTTCAAACTCCTTCAGCCCTTCCCTCAGCCGTCTTGCGACAAAATCCGGGAGAACGGCGTTCAGATCCGTATATTCAATTCCAAGCGCGTATGAGCTTTCAAGAGAGCTGCCCCTTTGCTTTTGACCGACGAAATCAATCAGTCCCTGTGCTGGCGCCTTGAAGTTCTTCCCCGCCATTTCAAAAGCCCTTGTCTCAATCTCCCGTTGAAGGCAGACACCGGAAAGCGCACCCCAACGTCCATACTTGGCAAGGTCCTCCATGTCTATGGATGTTACAATGCCGGAATTGGCATATTTTGAATCGCGACTGGAGTTGCTCATACCGTTGACCACAATCTCACCCGGTGCGGTAGCGGAGGGAACAATCGATCCGCCGGGGCACATGCAAAAGGTGAAAACACCCCGTTTGTGACCGTCGATATGGGTCTGAGCCGCTAAAAAATAGGAAGCGGGAGGAAGAAGGGGGTCTCGCGTACCCGAGTGATACTGCATGGCATCCACGATGGATTGCGGATGCTCGACCCGTAGGCCCACAGCAAACGGCTTTGCTTCAATTCGGATTTGTTTTCTCTGGAGAAGTTCATAAATATCCCTTGCCGAATGACCGGTCGCGAGCACCACTCCGATTCCTTTTACGGTTTCATTGTCATTGATTTTTATGCCCCGAATTTCATCATCCTCTATCAAAAGATCGGTGCATTTTGATTCGAATCGGATCACTCCACCGGACTCGATGATCGTCTTTCGCATGGAACTGATGATCTCAGGTAGTTTGTCTGAGCCGATGTGAGGCCTTGAATCATAGAGTATGTCTTCTTTGGCGCCGAAGCCGACCAGCATCGCCAAAACATTTCTGACATTTCCTCGCTTGCCCGATCTTGTATACAGCTTCCCGTCGGAATAAGCCCCGGCGCCACCCTCGCCGAAGCAGAAGTTCGACTCCGGGTTTAGGATTCTGCGGGTAAAGAGATCGTTCAGATCGTTTGTTCTCTTGGAAACATCCTTGCCCCGCTCGATGATAACCGGCCTTATGCCGAGTTCGAGAAATCTAAGCGCTGCAAAAAGACCGGCGGGACCGGCGCCGACAATCAGAGCCTCTTGTTCCCTTGCGACGTTTTTAAATTCGGGCACAAAAAGGGAAGGTGGGGACTCATCGATGTAGGCGTCAAGGGTCAGGTTGACCTTGATCTCTCTGGATCTGGCATCAATGTCCCGGTGGGTAATGCGAAAAACAAGCTTGTCCTGGAGAGAAAGAGACAACTTCTCGCATACGACGTTTTTAAGAAGCGACTCTTCGTATGCTATCTTTGGAGGCAGAGTTAGACGGATCTCTTTTTTCATACAGGAAGGCTAACACAAAACAAGGGTTGTTAAAATGGATTGTTCAAGGACCGGCTCACAAGCCGCGCATGGATTCGGGCCGAAGCAGCCTGGGATTCTGAAGGGCCCGCTCGATGGTCCGGAGAAGTTCCTGTTTGTCTCCTGGGAGCGTGCCGCGTAGGGGCAGGTAGTTGGAGGCGTGATTGGTCCGGAACACGACGGGTCCAGGGGCATCGATATTGCGGATCATAAGATCCAGCTCGCGCAGGATTTCCGCAGGGTCCGTGACCAGCTCGAACTCCCCTCTCTTCACCATGCCGTCCAGGGGGGAACCGGGTACTACCATGAGGGTGAGGGCCGAGAAATAGGTGGGGTTCATTTCGGTGGCGGCTTTGCCCGTGTTGGTGGCGTGCTGCCCGGACCATTTCCTTCCGCCCAGGCCGATGATCACCGTGACCGAGGTCTGGATCCCGGCCTGGTTCGCCTTCTTTACGGAGTCGATCTGCTCCTGAACCGTGGCCCCCTTGTTCATGAGATCCAGGACGTCCTGGTCTCCGCTTTCGAGGCCGAGGAACACGAGCTTGAGGCCCGCCTCACGCAGCTCCCTCAGCTCTTCGTCGCTCTTTCTGAGGATGTCGCTGCAGCACGCATAGCAGGAAACCTGCTTGAGCGCCGGAAAGGATTCATAGCACTTCCGCACGATCTTCAGGAGCTCCGGGGTCTTGATGATCATGGCGTTTGAATCCAGCAGGAAGATCTTCTCCACGTGTTTCCCGTGAAGCTCCTTTGCGATTTCGATGTCCTCCAGGATTTCAGCGGTAGGGCGTATCCTGAATTTTTTCTCAGGGACCCTCCTGTCAAACACGGTCGAGCTGCAGAAGTAACACCTTCCCGCTGCGGCCGACGAACACCCCACCGTTGCCTGCACCAGGAGCGAATACGCTTCACTGGGCGGCCGGTAGACCGGCTCAGCGTAGTACATCTCCCGTCTGTTGGATCTTCGGACGCTCATCTTGAATTCTCCTTATCCCTTACTTCAACCCTGCCTTTCGCAGGGCAGCCAGTTCCCTGTCTACGTCGGCTTTATCCTTGTAAGGGAGCGTTCTTGCATGCGACTCGAAGCTGAATCTGGGATTTATACGGAGAACTTCTTTTGCCGCAGAGGCAGCCTCCGCATCACGTCCCATTGAACTATAACATGCGGCAAGGAAAATGTGGAAATGGAAGTTCCACACTACGGCACCAACGATCACGATGAGAGCTGCCAATGCACCGGCAAGGACCCCTTTTCTCCGCCACAGGGGTATTGGAGGCCTCTTTTCCTTTGTCTCCGCAACCGTCACCCTCGGCTCCATCAGGACGCGATAGGCCCCTATCGGTTTGGCAATGTTCTTGACTTCCTGCTCGCCCAGGAACTCATACCCCAGGGGCAGCTTGGTTTCGATGTGGTCAAAGGCTGTCTTGGAGACGCAGATCCACCCGGGGTCGGCGAGAGATTCAAGCCTTGCGGCGATGTTCACGCCGTCCCCGTAGATCCGGTCTCCTTCATCGATCACGTCCCCCAGGTTGATCCCGATGCGGAACTGCATCCTCCGGTTCTCAGGCAGATCGGCGTTCTTGGCCTTCAGCTCGTTCTGGACAGCCACCCCGCATTGCACCGCATCCACCACGCTCGCAAACTCGGCAAGCAGGTTGTCCCCCGGCGAGTCTACCACGCGGCCCCGGTGCTGCTTGATCAGCGAGAACATGATCTCCTTGTAGGCTTCCAGGGTCTTGACCGTGGCCGCTTCATCCTCTCCCATCAGCCGGCTGTACCCGGCCACGTCCGCGCTGAATACGGCTGTCAGCTTGCGCTTGAAATCCGTCGTAGCCATCGCATCACCTCCGCAAACAAAGAAGCCTCCCAGGGTTTATTTATCCCGGAGAGGCTCTCTTCATGGTCGTCACCTCTGGTGGACTCCGATCCATCACGGACTCCCGAAGGTGAGGTTATGCTGTGAAGTGGCCGAAAATACTATTGATGTGATTGATGAGAATATTAGACAGGAAAACCCCAATCTCGTCAAGAGGAATGTGTCATCCAAATGCAGGTTCGTGGCTTCGCTGACTGTGCCCGATTCAGAGAGGAGGTGTGGGCCAAGGGAGCTTGTGTAATGACTCGTCACCAAGTTGCCAGTAATCGACACGACCCATAGCGACCCGCGCCACCTTGCCCATCCGTATGTTCTTGGATCGGAACTCAGTCAAACGCAGCAGGGCGCGGAGCAGGTCCGGCAACTTGTCTTGCTCATTATTGGACAAATGAAAACAAAGAATGGAATATCTGATATCCCGCAAACCTTTGCGCCAAAACCCCATGTCGATTGTCACAAAGGTAGGGTGCCGCAACTGGCGGAGAAGAACGGGCACACGTTCGTCTTTGATGACCTCTGTCGGACGCAATTCTCGAAGACGCCGGACGGTGGCCCAACGTGCGATAGGGAGGAGGACTTCGAGGTCAAATAGCTGATCGTCAAGGATGATCTGGCTCACACGGTAGCCTCGGCAACCGTCTTGCGATTCCCCACATGACCTGCCTGCAGCGCCTGCGATGCCAAGTGGATCGCCTCCTCTACCGCCGGACGGGTGAGCTCGGGCCAACTCCTGAGCAGTTGGTCCACGGAGTATCCTTTGGCCAAAAAGGCCAGCACCGTGTCTACCGGCACACGAGTTCCTTTGAAGGTCAACTGACCGTGACAGATCTCCGAGTCAAAAACCAAATGGCTGC
>JAFGPH010000485.1 GCA_016926135.1 Deltaproteobacteria bacterium | reverse complement strand
GCGGGAACGATCACGGCCCCGCCCAGGCTCAACCCGGACATGGCGATACTCATGGCGAGGCCCCGTTTCCGGATGAACCAGTTGGCGATGAGGGTGCTGATGGGAACGATACCCGCACAGCTGTGCCCGACCGCAAGCACCGTGTAGAGGGCGTAGAGCTGCCAGAGGTGCCGGATGCTTCCCAGAAGCCCGAAACCCAGGCCCGTGCATAGAGCACCCAGCACGAGGAACAGGGATGGGCCGTAGCGGTCCAGGTACCCGCCCAGGAGGGACCCGGTGATCGCGGAAACAAAAAAAAGCAGGGTGACGGCCGACGAAACGGTTCCTTTGGACCAACCGAACTCCGCGGCCAGAGGATCCAGGATGAGAGCATGCCCGTAAAAGGCAATGCCTGAAGTCAGGGTCAGGATGACCGTCCCCCCCAGGGCAATCCACCAGCCGTAAAACAGGGGTCTCCCGGAGGGCGCAGTGGAGGGTTCGGAGATGGGGGAGAGAGGTAGTTCGGGCATCGTGTACCGCTTTCAGCGTGGCAGTTCACCCCGGATCACGTGGACGGATCCCGATGCAGGCCTGGGGCCGAGCCCAAAATCGACCCAATCACCCCCTGCCTTCCTCAGTCTCCCCTCAGTTCCCGGACACCTCGGCCGCATCGCTAATCGCAAACTTCAGGGCCCAGACGTAGCTCAGCAGACACCGGGCATTGCTTTCCACCATTGGGACGCCTTCGCCCAGTTTCTTCAGCTCAAGGACCAGCGCCTCGATCTGATCGATCCTTTCCTTCATTTCTTTCAACATGACGTACCTCCCCGGCGATTCGTTTGTTTGGCGATTACAGTCCCCTCAAGTCCTTGAACCGCTGCGACTTGAGGGTGTAGCGGGGCAGTTCTCCAGGCGCCGCCGGCTTGATTTTCATGGTCAGATTGGTCTTCACCTTCATCCGCTGGGCGATCCGGCCGGAGAGCTCCTTCAGGGCATCCGCGCCCATGGCTGCATGGGGTTCGATCCGAAGGGTGATCTCGTCCATGATTCCCTTGCGCTCCACGAGGATCTCATACTCCGTGACCTCCTGGAACTCATCCCGCAGCACCTCCTCCACCGTCACGGGACTGAACAGCACGCCGCGGATCTTCCGCAGGTGATCGGATCGACCGGCCACCTCCTTCATCATCCGGGAGGTCCTCCCGCAGGCACACCGGTTCGTCCCCTTCCGCACCACGTCCTTGGTATTGAACCGGATCAGCGGAAACGACCTTCGTCCCAGCGGCGTCACCACGGCGACTCCCAATTCTCCCTCTTCCACCTCCCGGGTCTGGGTCTCCATGTCCAAAATCTCCACCAGGAAGAACGGTTCCAGGATGTGCAACCCGTTCCGCTCGCCGCACATCGCGGCCCAGGCGCAGGGTTCGGTGCCGCCGATGTGGTCGTAGACCTCCGCCCCCCAGACCTGCTCCAGCATCTTCCGCGTGGCCGGCGGCATGGGTTCACCCGCACACTGCATCCGCCGGATCCCGATTTCCTTGGGGTCCACGCCCATGGCTACGGCCTCTTCGGCCATGTGAAGACCGTAGGTGGGGGTATTCAGCAGCGCCGTGGCCTTCACCTCCCTCATCTTGTTGATCCGCCCCCGGGTATCCAGGGCCCCGCCCGGCACCACTTCGCATCCCACCTTCTCCGCGGCGTAGTGCCCCTCCCAGAAGGCCACATACACATTGTACCCGAAAGGCACGAACACACGGTCCGTTTCCCGGAAACCGGCCATCCACAGAATGTGACACCACACCTCCACCCGCCAGGTCCAGCTCTCGAAGCTCTCCGGCACATACACCGGCTTGCCCGTGGTCCCGGAGGTCTGGCGGTAATCGCTCACCTCGTTCAGGGGCACCCCCAGCAGCTTGCCGTAGATGTTCCACCCTTCCTCCAACTGGGCCACCCGCAGGTCTTCCTTGTCGATCATGGGAAGCCGCAGGAGGTCTTCCCGGCTCCGGATATCCTCGGGGCGAACGTCCCGGAATTTCTCCTTGCACAGCAGGGAGTGCTCCTTGGAGTAGGCCAGGTGACGCCGAAAGTTCTTCAGCTCGATCTGTTCAAGCTTCTCGGCAGGGAGCGTTTCCAAAAAGGGATTCCAGTATTCCCGTGCCTCTTTTTTCATCGCAGATCCTCCTTCATCCATGAGTGATTCAAGCGGGGGGCAAGCCTCTTCCCTCCCCTTCAGGCCACCCGCTTCAGCAGCTCGCGGCCCCGGTCCCGAAGGGAGCGGACGAACACCTCAGCGGGCCCCCTCGCGAAATAATTTCTCTTCCGCTCAGCACTCACCTCCTCGGGGCAGTGCCGGAGCTGCACCTTGGTAACGGCGTTGAAATCGTCCGAAAGAAGTCTTTCGTAAATCCGGTTCAGGGGAAAAAACGGAAATTCGTGTCTGAAAACCGAGGCCGACCAGTCCAGGATATAGGGTTTGCCGTCACGGCCCACGAGGATGTTAGGGGCTCGCTTCAAGTCGCAATGGACCAGACCCCGGCGGTGGACCTCCCGGACCAGGCTTTCCAACTCGTCGAAAAAAGACCTGGGGAGCTTCCTTCGCGTCTCCAGATTTTCCAGGTTTTCCCCGTCTATGCGCTGAAGCACCAGGGCTTGCCCGTCAATGACACGCAGAAGGGAGGGAACGCCCTCGAGGCCCTTCAACCTCCGATAGGCCTTTTGCTCCCGCCAGACCAGGAAACGGCCGATGAGGTTGCGGTAGAAGAACCCGTTCGGGCTGTAATCCTTGACAACCGCCTCCACCCCGTCCTCTTCCGCAACCCAGAGGACCGGTCTCGTGGAAGTGGGACCTCTGAGCACCCCCCGCTGCAGGCTGGACCGATGCGCAAGCTGAAGACTCTCGAACATGACCGTTCAACCCGCCTGATGCGCTCTGACCGCATTCTCAAGCCACGAGGTCCACGCCCCGAGACCCTCCCCGGTCTTGCAGGAGACCGGGAAGATGGTCAGATGAGGATTGATCCGAAGAGCGTCCTCCCGGATTTTCTCCACCCTGCAATCCACATAGGGAAGGAGATCGATCTTGTTGACAAGGAGAACCTTGGACTCATGGAACATGAGCGGGTACTTGGAGGGTTTGTCATCCCCCTCCGGCACGCTCAGGATCATCACTTTGAAATCTTCCCCCACCTTGAACTCCGCGGGACAGACCAGATTTCCCACATTCTCCACCACCAGGAGATCCAGATCCCCAAGGTTGAACTCGGGGAGGGTCTCTCGGATCATGTTTCCGTCCAGGTGGCATGCCCCGCCTGTGTTGATCTGAACCACCGGGACGTTTTTCCGGGCGATTCTCTCCGCATCATGGGAAGACTGGACATCCCCTTCGATGACCCCGATGCGCAAACGGCCCTGGAGGGCGTCGATCGTCCTCTCCAGGAGAGAGGTTTTCCCGGCCCCGGGGGAACTCATGAGGTTGATCACAAACAGACGGTTGTTCCGGAAAACCTCCCGGTTGAGCTCCGCAATGCGGTCATTGGCCTCCAGGATATCTCGGACCACCTTCACCTTCATACGCCACTCCTCGACTGCCCTACCCATGCCCCCGGTATTTCATCCACGGGGCCGGGTGCAGGGTTTCTCCAATGATTTTTTTCCTGCCGTGAGCCGTGAGCCGTGAGCCGTGAGCCGTGCACCGTGGACCGTTCGGCTAATCCACCTCCATGTCCACCAGGGACAGTTCCTGACCCGCAAGGGTCTCTATCTGGGATCCGCCGCAGGCCGGGCACAGGAAAACGTAGTCTCGGATCTCGAACTGCTTGCCGCATTCCGCGCAGCGTCCCTCCGGCGGAACGGTTTCGATCATCAGTCTTGCACCTTCCAGAGGAGTCCCGGACGTGATCACGTCGAAGGAAAAGGCCAGCAGCTGGGGAACGACTGCAGACATCTCGCCCACCTGAAGGCGCACGGCCCTCAGGTGCTTCGCCCCATGCCTGTCCATCTCCTCCCGGATGATTTCGATCAGGCTTTGTGCAACGGACATCTCATGCATGGAGGGGTTCTACCCCTGCATCAGGGCCACGCTCAGGGAATTCATCTTCTGCCTGGCATCGTTGAACACCCCCGAGAGGTTGAGCGAGTGGTTGGCGAAAATGCTGTCCGGGTCCCCGTTGAAAACGATGAGGGGTTCGAAATCGCAGCGCTTGAGCAATTCCAGGATCTTCTTCACGAGCGGAATCGAGTTCTTGTCTCGGATCACGTCAGCGAAGTCCACCTCGATGGCTTTGAACGACTCGTAGAGGGCATAGGCCACACCCTGGGCATAGTAGAAATTGTCGTCGACCTTGTACCAGGGGATGTCGATCTCGACGGTGGCCGGGGGACCTGAATCGGCTTTCTTTTCGCCCTCCATGGACACGGACACCTTGATGTCGCGAGGGGCATTGATGAGCCGCGTGTTGACCCCGCCCATCAGGGACAAATACTGGTTCAGGAGTTCTACGAGGTTGTCCGCCCTGGGATAGAAGTTGGCCTTTCCCGCAACGAGGCCCTGGTAAAAGGTCTCCAGGCTCGCGTTCCCCTGTCTCCATCTGCTCTCAGCCGAGGGAAACCACCACTTGTAGGGATCGTTGGAAAGCGCAGTGAAGGCGGCCTCCACATGGGGGTCGAGTTTGTCCGTGGTTCTCATCCGCGCAAGGTTATCCCTCAGCACGCGCACGTTGTATCTCACCACCTCCAGCTCCCCGATCTGGAAATTCGGGATGTTGTCCAGAAGCGCCGTGGGCCAGAAATAGTCGTTGGGGAGCCAGTGTTCCTGCATCTGCCGGATAAGCCTTTGATTGACCTTTACGAAGTGAGCGCCCTTGACCCTCCCGTCTATGCCCTGCAGCGTCAGGTAGGCCGGTTTTCTCGAAGCGAGCACCATCACGACCGCAAAGAAAATGATCAGGATCAGAAGGATCACGAGTCCAAGGGTGCCTCGATTTCCCTTCCCACGATCTGAAGGCGTCTGCCGGGTTTTCTCCTCAACCATGGACTCCCTCCTTCTTAGGGGTTGAACAGGGGATCGGTAACTCTTCAGAATGCCGGGCAATATAAAGGGATCATAATGGGAATCCCCGGAGCTTGTCAACATCGGACCGGAAGATCAGGCCGAATCATGATACCCCGGATCCTGTCCAGAATCGCCTTGATCTCGGGAGTCTCCTCTTCCCCTTTTTCCGATGGGGAGAGGGCCGTTTGGAGATCCCTTTTGAGGCGATGCAGTTCCAGGATCTCCTCCCCACTGTACCCTTCCCCCCGCAGGAGCTTGAAGGTCTCCCAGGTCTTCTGCTGCCCGTCCGTGTAGGCGCGCTCCACCCGCCGGATCATCCCGGCCATGAGGCGCGAGGCCTCGACGGCATCCATGGTCGCGTGCCGCCACGCCCAGCCCACCCCACGGATCCCGAACCGCTCCTTCTCCCGGTGCACCAGCATGCTCTTGGAGTAATAGAAGAGGTACGGGTGGTAATAGTTCAGTCCGCTCCGGTTGATCAGATCCACCGTCTCCTCGAAGGTGTCCGCCGTTTCGCCCGGGTAACCGACGATGATGCCGCCCAAACTGTAAATCCCGTGCTCCTTCAAAAGGCGGATGGCCTTCACGGTCTCTTCGGGGTCGAGCCTCTTGTCCATGGAACGAAGAATCTCCCGGCTTCCCGACTCAATGCCCATGTTCAGGAATTCGCACCCCGACGCCTGCATGCGTTTCACCATTTCGGCCGTGAGGGTGTTGGCCCTTGCAAAGGCCGACCAGGTGAAGTCGAACCGTTCCCGGATCATCATCTCCAGCACCGATTTCAGCCGCCGCGGGTCGGCGGTGAAATTGTCGTCGGCAAACCGCACGTGCCGCACAAAGCCCAAATCCCGGATCCGTCGAAGCTCGTCCCGCAGGGTCGAAAGGGACTTGTTGCGCACCTTGGGAAACCACCGGTGGTACGTGCAGAACCTGCAACGGTAATGGCAGCCCTGACTGGTCACTACGGAGAGGGTCTTGCGCAGGTACTGACGGGGGATCCGGTCCCAGGCAATGGCCGTTTCGTCCATGGGAAGATCCTCCTCTTCCCTTCTCGTGAAGGAGAGCCTTCCCTCCGAATCATAAAACGCCAGGTTGGGCACATCCGCCGGATCTCTTGCGTCGCCCCCTTTCAGGACCTCCAGCACCTTCAGGAGCGTCTGCTCGCCGTGGGTTTCGATCACAAAGAAGTCTATGAGCCCCCTGAAGCCTGAGAGCCACTTCAGGGTCTGAGGGGCCATCTGAGCCCCTGCGTCCATGATCTTCTTGACCAGAATCCCCCCCACGATGACCGGGATCTCCGGGTCCACGGCCTTGATGCGTGCGGCCATTTCCCGGATGTCATCCAGATACAGAAAAGTGGAGGAGATGCACACGGCCAGGGGTCTTTCCCCGAGGACTTCGGTCAGGTCCGCGAGGGAGTAGTTCTGGACCACTTCAGGGTCGTACCCGTTCCGTTGCAGGTACTGGTAAAGATAGATCCCGTTGAGGGTAAACCCGTTGGCAAAAAGATAGTGCTGCGACGCGTTCCGGGGGGTGATCTCGGGGAACCGGCAGCCGTTTCGCACGTAGTTCATGAGGTCCGGCAGCCCCATGTAGCGGCCGCGGAACAGCAGCGGGAGCTTCAGGAGATTCCGGTTCACCTCCTGCTGGACGGCATGGAGGTCCAGTTCGCCGAAACCGGGGGATTGTCTTTCAGCCCGCCGGTCCACGTTCTCCATTTTACCCCGGAGCTGCGCGTCGCTGTCCAGGGGCTGATCCATGGCAATGATGACGACCCTGCGGTTGTTCATCGCGGTCCTTTCAGAAAGCCTTTTATCTCACCGCCGAGCATACAACCATAGCGGCATGGAAGTAAAGGGAAGGGTATCCGCTCGACGGGAAATTCCGGGGTCCGACAAAGCTGTGGCTGGAATCGGACGACTGAATGTGGTATGTAAAAAACAAAGGAGATCCCCCATGAAGCGGATTACCGTCGAAGAACACTTTTCCACAACAGAATACCTGGACCACCTCCGTCTCCTCCTCACCGAGAAATACCCGGTCAGGGAAATCGTCGAGGCCGAGCCGCAGCTTCATGCCGAGGTCAGGTGGCTGGGCGAATCCAGGTATTCCACGCCGAAATCCTCGGCCCTGGCCGGCAAGATTGCCGATGTAGGGGAGCAGAGAATCCGGGACATGGACGAAGACGGGATCGACATGCAGGTGCTCTCCCTCATATCTCCGGGGGTCCAGGTCTTTGACGCCCCAACGGCCACGGCCCTGGCCAGAAAGGCCAATGACGAGCTTTACCAAGTCACCCGGAAATACCCCAAGAGGTTTGCCGGGCTGGCCGCCATTGCGCCGCAGGACCCCCCGAAAGCGGCCGACGAGCTTGAAAGGGCGGTCAGGGACCTCGGCCTGAAGGGGGCGTCCATCAACTCGCACACCCGAGGAGAGTATCTGGATGACAGGAAATATTGGGTCATCTTTGAAAGGGCGGAACGCCTCGATGTGCCGATTTACATTCATCCGAGGATTCCTTCGCCCGACATGTCGAAGCCTTTTTTGACCTACCCGCCGCTGGCTACGGCCATGGCCGGATTCGCGGCGGAAGTCAGCCTCCACGCCCTCCGGCTGATCCTGAGCGGCCTCTTTGACGAGCACCCCGGTGTGAAGATCATCCTGGGGCACCTAGGAGAGGGCCTGCCCTTCTGGCTGTGGAGGCTGGACAACCGCTTTGTCAAAATGCCGCAGGGCTTGAACATCAAGAAGAAACCGAGCCAGTATGTAAAGGACAACTTTTTCATCACCACGGCGGGCAACTTCTCGGTGCCGTCGTTCTTCTGCGCCTACATGCAGCTGGGGATCGACAGGATTCTGTTTGCCGTCGACTATCCCCTGGAGTCGAACCAGGAAGCGGTGCAGTTCATGGAAACGCTCCCCATCGCCGAGAGCGAAAAAGAGAAGGTCTGCCACCTGAATGCAGAGCGGCTCTTCAAACTCTGATTTCCATGCGTGAAGGAATCAGACCCGCTTGTCCGCGAAAGGTGCCCCACGAAGAGAGCAATTCGAAACATCCGGCCCTTCTCCTATCTTGAAATGACGCCTAAAACGTCATTGAGGCTTGACTCACAGCCTTAATCGTCTATACTCCTGTTTCTAAAAAGGGAATTCTTGTCACCCCGGATTGCCGTGGTCGGGGCCAAGGATGTCGGAGTGGAAGGGAGCGCCTTTTGGCGCGAGCAGGGCAAAGGGGTGGCACGGGCAGCCACTTCGATGGAAAAACAGGTCCATGGGAGCCGCTTCAAGGAATGAAGGGGATCCTTTCACACGCGACAAAAAATCCAGTTGTCGAATAATAAAACAGGAGGTATCTGATCATGAACAAAAAATGGTCTGTCATCATGAGTTCGCTTTTGCTGGTCGCGGTCCTTCTGGCGCCTGTGGGTTTCATTCCTGACGGTGCGGCTCAGTCTAAACCGATTGAGATTAAAGTGGCCTTTGGAGACAGCTCGGCCAGTGTGTTTTACCGTTCGATTCTGGTGCCTTGGGGGCAGGAGCTGGAAGCTGCCAGCAAAGGCAGGCTCAAGGTCACTCATTTTCATTCCGGTTCGCTTGGGCCTGCCAACGAGCACTGGGATTTGGCCGTGAAGGGACTGACCGACGTATCCTGGCAGATCACCCTGTTGTCGAAGGGCGTCTTCCCTTTGACCGATGCCATAACCTTGCCCCCTACCGGCATTCACTCCGCGAAAAAAATGAATCAGATCCTTTGGGATCTCTACCGGAACAACAAGTATTTCCAGAAGGAATACCAGGACGCAAAGGTGCTTTTCTATGCCGGGGGTCCTCCGCAATGGTACTGGGCAACCAAGCCCATAAAGACGATGGCGGACCTGAAGGGACTGCGCCTTGGTTCCACCGGCGGACCTGCCATCGAAGCGATCAAACTGCACGGTGGGACACCCAACTTTTTCCTGCCCATGGATATGTACATGGCACTTCAGAAGGGCACCCTGGACGGGGTCGCTTTTATGGCTGAAGGCGTTGCCGCATTCAAACTGGGCGAAATCGTAAAATACGGCTGTAACGTAGATCTCTGCACCTTTACTGCCGTGGTGGCGATGAACCACAAATCCTTCAAAAAACTCCCCGACGACCTCAAGAAGGTCGTTGAGGAAGTCTCGGGGAAATGGAGCGCAAAAGCGGGCGCAACCGTGGATGAATCGATGATTCACTCTGTTAAGACCCTGAAGGCCGCAGGTGTGGTGATTTATGAGGCGTCCCCGGAAGAGAAGAAGGTGTGGTGGGATGCCTTGAATCCGATGGTTGACAAATGGATAAAAACGGTCGACGGCCTGGGCATGCCCGGCCGGAAGATCATGGATGAAATCTTAGCCCTTTCGAAAAAATATTAGACTCCCATCTCTTGAGAAACTGATCAGATACTTCAAACGATAGAACCGGGAGACCGGACACATCCGCAGGGATTCTTGGATCCCTGCGGATGAATGCGGCCTGCCGGGGGTGCGGTGGGGTGTGGCGATGGCGGAACAAAAAGACAGTCCACTCATGAGAACCCATGGAGTGGTTTATATGGTAGGCAAGTGGATCTCTTATGTCGGTATGGCAATGACCCTTCTCATGATGCTGATGGTCGTCATGGATGTTTTCCTACGATTTGCTTTCAATCAGCCGATTCTCGGCAGTGTGGAACTTGCATCCTATATGTTGAGCATCATCGCATTTACGGCCATTCCGTTTGTAGAAAGCGAGGAAGGGCACATAGTCATCCCTCTTGTTTTCGACCGCTTTCCAAAAAAGGTGCGACTTTTTGTAAACACGCTGATCAGCGCCCTCGGAGTCGGGCTGCTGGCTCTGATTGCTTTGGGAAGTTTCATCCTCGTGACCGAGTATTTGGACCGGGGCAAGTGTTCACAGGTTTTGAGCATTCCCCTGTATCCCTTCGTGTTCATAGGCGCCGTCTGTATTTCACTCTATGCGGCTGCCCTGATCGTAAACACAATAAAGTACATCTCGCTCAACAGATAAACGTGCTTCTTGGGGAGGTATTCATTTGGACCCGCTGCTCCTAGGTGCGCTCGGACTGGCTGTGCTGCTGGTACTCATTTTTCTACGGATGCCCATCGGTCTGGCAATGGGCGCGGTCGGTTTTCTGGGGCTTGTGTACCTGCGGGGTTTCGACGTCGCTTTCAATAACCTGGCCATCACGGCCTTTGGAAATACAACGGTTTACGCCCTTACCGTCCTGCCGCTGTTTCTCTTGATGGGGCAGGTGACCGTTGTGGCGGATATGAGCAAGGACATCTATTCCGCCACCTACAAGTGGTTCGGGCATTTGCCGGGCGGACTTGCCATCGCGACCACGGCTGCATGCGCCTGTTTCGCAGCCATATGCGGTGACGCCATAACCGGTACAGCGACCATGGCTACAGTTGCCCTGCCCGAGATGCGCAAGTATAAGTACAGCATCGAGCATGCCAGTGGCTGTATTGCGGCCGGTGGGACGCTCGGAATTCTGATCCCGCCAAGCATCATCCTCATTCTCTACGGGGTGATCACGGAACAATCCATCGGCAGCCTGTTCATCGCCGGCTTTCTTCCGGGAGTGCTTCTCGCGCTGCTCTATATTCTGGTGAGTATCGTCATCTGTAGTGTCAACCCGCGCCACGGTCCCAGGGGGCCAAAATGCAGTTTCGTGGAGAAGTTGGCCGAACTGAAACACGTATGGACGATTCTGGCCCTTTTTGCCTTGATCATCGGCGGTATTTACACCGGACTCTTCACGCCCACGGAGGCCGGAGCCATCGGGGCATTCGGTTCCTTTATCATCCTGATCCTGAAAAAAAGGTTTACCGGGAACAACATCTACAGGGCTTTGCTGGAAACCATGAGGCTGATGGGGTTCATTTTTCTTATCCTCATAGGGGCCATGATTTTTTCCGTTTTTCTCTCCTTGAGCCAAATGCCCTTTGAGCTGACGAAATTTATGCTCGGGCTCGGTCTGCCGCCTGTGGGCACCCTGCTGATCATCTTATTGCTGTTTATCATCTTCGGCTGCATCATCGATTCCCTGGCCCTGGTGCTGCTCTTCACACCCATCTTTTTTCCGGTCGTTACAGGTCTGGGGTTCGACCCCCTCTGGTTCGGCGTCGTTATCGTGATTGTGATGCAGCAGGGAATGATGACGCCCCCGATCGGCATGAGTTGTTTCATCATCAACGCGGTTGCCAAAGACATACCGCTGAACCAAGTCTTTAGAGGCGTGATGCCTTTTTGGGCGGTCACAATTATCATTATTCTGATTTTGATTGCTTTTCCTCAGGTTGCCCTTTTCCTGCCTTCCATCAAGTGATTGAGCGTGTCCACGATTTATGAAACTCCATACTACAGGGAGAGAAAGGAAGCGACTATGAAGATCCAACGGCTGAGCGCATCTACATTCCGTTTCACTTCCCCGAAAGGGAAAGTCATTATCCTGGACCCTTGGCTTGTGGGCGATCCTATCTGGCCCCTGGAGGAACGGGACCCCAAGAGGCTTGCAAAGACGGATATCCTCGCAATCACCCATGGACACTTCGATCACTATTCGGGGGTTTTTGAAATCGTAAAGGCAAACAGCGAGGTCGTTGTGCTCGCCGTTATGGAGTTGGCCTTCCATCTCATGGCCCAGGGGATCAAGAACGTTCGGCCCATGGGGGTGGGGGGGACCCTGGACATCGACGGCGTAAAGTTCACCACGACCACATGTGCTCACTCTTCCAGCCTGCTCGACCCGGAGACCGGAAAGTCAGCCTGGGTGGGTCCGCCCGTCGGATACCTGATGCAGATGGAAGATGGCTTCAAAATTTATGCTCTAGGGGACACGGGTTTGCACAGCGACATGAAACTCGTGGGTGATTACTATAGGCCGGATGCGGCCTTGGTGCCTTTCAGCAATGCCGGATTCGTCATGGACGCGGAGCAGGCGGCCTATGCGGTAAACGAGTTCATACGGCCTCGCTATGTCATTCCTTTTCACGATTTTCCGTTTCCTAAAGACGCAGCGGATCCGGAAGCAATGGAGATGTTTTTGAAGAACTTTCCAAGTTCCTACTCCTCCATGGGGGTGGCGCAGCACTTCTTGGAAATCATGGAGGCATATCCGGATCGCAAAGTGTGTTATCTGGAAATAGGCAAGTGCGTCGAACTGCCTTGACGAGTGAAAGTCCATAACGAATCGGGGCAGCCATGCAGAGAAAAAGCCGGCTGATGCACCGGCATCTCTATGAGGGCGTGTGCCAAGGCTTCCAGGCCTGGGCACATGCAATCAGCCCCTTTGTCTCGGCCGGCAATAACTGCAACCGCCGTTGATTCCGTTCTTCCCTTTCATGCTCATCCTCCTTCCCCTCTTGTCTTTTGGCCCAAACGTGCATTCAGGCGGTTCATCCTGACGCCGGGGAGTATCTCGTATCACTCTTATCCAATAACGGTTTGAGGGAAATTGAAAAAACTCCTCCTCATGGGAGATCTTTATTGCGCTAACAAAAAGACAATCCCAAGACAACGAGGAGGACGGGAACATGGTACGTTGTGCGAGCCTTTTCAGTCAACTGGTTGCTTTGTTTAACAAGACTCATTTCTATCATCTGCTCAAGGAGCATCGTGCTGAACGTTATAGCAAAGGGTTTGGTTCCTGGGATCATTTTGTGGCCATGCTGTTCTGCCAAGTCGCTCAGGCCAAGAGCCTGCGAGAGATTTGCGGGGGTCTG
>JAFGPH010000075.1 GCA_016926135.1 Deltaproteobacteria bacterium | reverse complement strand
GCCAGGCTCTCGAACTTCTTGCGATGCTCTTCCGCGAATTGAACACGTGCCTCCAGCTGGATGTGATCCGGCCTGGCCTTGAACTGGCCCACCAGGATCCTCCTCTGGGCGCCGTCCTCCGCCCGGACGAGCCACGCCATGTTCGGCCGGGACTGTTCCGCAAGCTGCCACCCCTCGTTCATCAACCAGTTCTGAACCTTGTCGCGGGTCGCATCCATTTCTTTTTCGTTTTCTGCTTCAGCCACTTTCGACCTCCTCGGTGAATTCAAGGGTGCATTTTTTGCCTGTGAAAGGAAGAAGATTTCACCACCCGCTCCGCTAGAGGCACAGAGTGCACGGAGGATATTTGTCTTTTTGACTTGCAGGGAGACGACTGCAAGTCAAAAGAAAACCGCCTGCGCCAGCCAATTATGAGCCAGGATCAAAGAGCCGTGCTCTTTTCCTATGGCGGTATCTCCCGCCATAGGAAAAAGAAGATTCAACTCTGTGATCTCTATGCCTCTAGAGAGCGGAGCGAACGGGTGGTGAAGCCGTACTTAGGCTGTCCTGAACTAAGCGTTCATCCGCCGCGCTTCGATGTCGATGGTGCCGAACCTCTTCTCGAACTCGGCTACGGTCCCGGTAAGGGCCATGGCCAGCCTTTTGGCTGCGAAGGGGCTCATGACGACGCGCTCGGTGAGCTGGACCTTCAGCTCCTTCTGCTCCGCATCCCACGCCTGGTTCATGCCGAAGAAGATGACGAATTCCTCGCGTCCCGGGCCGATGTTGAACACGTTGGCATAGACGCTTCTCACGTTCGAGCTGTCCCAAACGATCCTGGCCTGTCCGGGGGTTGCGGGCGCTGCCGGGGTAGCCGTTTCAGCGGGTTTCTCAAAGCCTTCTCTTTCCTTTGCCATAGAACCTTTCCTCCTCGAATGATTGTGATGATTAAACATTTTTTGAATTTTAATTTATAACACTTCGTGCCCCAAAATTACCAGCAAAATATCTCTGAGGCTATTCTCCGAAGAACCCCCTAAAGTAGGAAAGAGGGTCCGTCACCCGCAGGCGGTTCCGGTCATAGGGACGCTTGAGGGTAGCCGTGATCTGCGTCGCCCTTTCGGGCTTCAGGCGTTCCACGTAGTAGAGAAGGGATTTCGAAATACCTTCGTCCGAATACTTCACCTCCACCAGTTCCTCCACTTCCCCCTCTTTCAAAATGGCAAAATCGACTTCCCTCCCTTCCTTGTCGCGGACAAATCTCAACTCGTAGTTGTACCCGTCCCTGTCTTCCAGAAAGTGCAAACGCTTCAATAGGGAGGTGGCCACGAGGTTTTCGAATCGCGCTCCTTCGTCCCCTATGACGTCTCCATTGTCGAAAAAATAGATCTTGGGGGGCTTCACGATCGCCCGGGGCAGGGACCGCGTGTAGGGTCTCACGGCAAAGACAAGATACATGCGTTCAAGGACTTCAATCCAGGCCTTCACCGTCTTGGGGGATACCTGAAGGTCCTCGGCAAGATTGGACAGGGTAACCACTCCGCCGACCCGCCGGCGCAAAAGATCCAAGAGAAGGCTCAGCAATGGTATGTTGCGCACGGCCTCGAGGTCCCGGATGTCTTCCCTCAGGACCCTGTCGAAGCGCTCCCTGCGCCATCGCCTTGCAGTGCGCTCGTCCGGGTTCAGGAAGGGCTCGGGGAACCCCCCTACGGTCATGAACCGGCGAAACGCCTCCTTGGGTTCTATGCCTCCGGGATACTCATCCAGTGTGAAGGGATGCAAGCGCCAGTAGTGGTAGCGGCCCATGAGGGAGTCCCCGCCCCTGCGGTAGACATCGAGGCGGGCGGAACCCGTGATCAGGAAGGAATGGCGGTTGTGCGTGACATCATATAGACCTTTGATCCAACTCTTCCAGCGTGGGAATTTGTGCAGCTCGTCGAACACGAGCAGCGTATTGTCGTTGCTCCACTTTTTCTTGAGGATATCCTGTCGGTCATCATCAAAATCCCAATTGAAATAAAGTCCTCCCGGAAAGTTTTCATCCAGTACGGCCTTGGCCAGCGTGGTTTTCCCCACTTGGCGAGGCCCACCGATGAAGACCATCTTTCTTTCGAGATCATTCAGTACGTGCGGGGCTATGTAGCGCATGATGACTATTTTAGACCATACTCCAAAACAGTCAAGGCTATTTTGGAGTATGGTTCAAAGTAGCCATCCTCAAAGAACCTGCCACAAAGCGGCGAAACACCAAAAATATAACCCACTGTTTTCTTCGTGCGCTTCGTGTGAGGAAGATATCTCTCCTGCCTTTAAGCCTCAAGCGCACCCGTCCTGAGGCTTATCGCAGGATGCCATCGAGCCCTATTTGATCTTTATGCAGATCTTGTGGTTGGGGTTGTTTGGATGATCGCCGTCATCCCCATACACCAGGAAGTCCAGCAGCCACGAGTGCGGCACCTGCCCCCGGGAACCGGCCGACTTATGATTCGACCCGCACCAGCCGTTCGACACCCTCTGGAACGTGGAGATGTTTTCGAACACCCCCTGCCCGTCATGCACCAGTTTGTCTTTGCCGGAGCCTCCAATCAGCAGATCCAGCCCTTCCCCGCCGATCAGGGTGTCGTTGCCGTTTCCACCCATCAGCAGGTCATTGCCGGACCCTCCTTCCAGGGTGTCATTGCCGGATCCTCCCGAAAGGATGTCGTGCCCGTCCCCTCCCACAAGGATGTCATCCCCTTTGTCGCCGTCCAGGATGTCATTCCCGGACCCACCCAGCAGGATGTCGTCGCCGGCGTCACCCGATACCCAGTCATCTCCGGCGCCGGCATCGATTATGTCGTCTCCCTTGCCGCCGAAGATGACGTCATTTCCGTCTCCCCCCGCTATGATGTCGTCACCCGAGCCCCCAAAGACCCAGTCATCTCCGGCGCCGGCATCGATAGTGTCATCCCCGTCCTCACCAAAGATCCGGTCATTCCCGGCGCCTCCCAGGATTACCTCATTTCCTTCCCTTCCAAAGATCAAGTCATGCCCGGCGCCGCCGTCCAGAAAATCATCCCCGCCGTTACCAAAGATGATATCGTTTCCATCACCGCCAAAGATGCTGTCGCTTACCCAGGACCCGGATAGTTTGTCGTCCCCGGCGCCTCCGATGAGAACTGCCGGGCCACCACCGGCATCGAGATGATCATTCCCGGCCCCTCCGTCAATCAGCAAGGGCTGGAGAATCCTTTTGTCGACCTTGACATGGTCATTCCCGTTGCCGACCATGATGACGATGCTGTCAAAGTCATCCGTATCGAACAACCGGCTATGCCCTTTACCGGACAGGAAGCCCGCCTTCACCTCGACCCAATCATCCTTTTTCTTGCTCTTCTCATTGAGGTCAACTATATCCTTGCCCGCAGTTCCTATGATCTGAAGGACGCCGCTGTTGATCCCGGCGCCGGTGATCAGGGCCGTGGTGGTCTGCGCAGTGAACCCCGTGTCGTCGTCCGACAGGGTTACCTTGACGTCGTAGATCCCACCGTATGTGTAAGTGTGCCTTCCGGAGAACGATCCCGCACCGCCCACTTC
>JAFGPH010000074.1 GCA_016926135.1 Deltaproteobacteria bacterium | reverse complement strand
GATTTTGGGATAGGAGCCGTCGGCCTTGGCGATAGCGAGTTCTTGGAAGAGGCGCGGGAGACCGATAAAGACAATGTTCTCTTTTCACTCCCGGCTCATGCCGTGCCTGCGGGCCAGCTCGGCCTTGTTAACCGATCCGGTTTCCAATTGCTGCTGGAATTGTTTTGCGATATGAAGGGGGTGTGGCCCAGGAGGGTCTTTTTTTTTGTTTTAGAAGAAGGCCTTGATTTCAAGGACTTAGATTTGTATTGAAATGAATCTGAAACGTTCTTGCGGTTGTCTGAAGCGGGGAGCCAGAATGAACGAGGCAGCTGTCGATGGCAGCTGCCTTTTTCTTTCTCCACGCTTTGCGCAACAAGGGCCGCCTCTGATCCATGTGCCCTTTGTAAGACAATTCCTCGTCCCGCTTGAGAACCCGGCTCCGACAATACTCTCCGGAGTCGTTGAGGAAAGAAATTGCTTTTAATTTCACACAAAGCTACCAAAACACGAAGTCTTATGAAAAACTAATCTCTGTGCCCTCCGCGGCTCTGTGTGAGATAGCTGTTTCTCAGGAGCCTTGATCTGGCGTTCGGGGCTGCGTGGCAAACATCCCTGTTGACAGCAAAACCATTGCAAATTAAAGTGTTCATCTCATGAACAACCCTCAGGAACAGGAAATCCGTTATCGCCTGCTCAGGATCCTCAGCAGGGGCGGCGAAATCACTCAACGCCACATGGCCAGGGAGATGGGAATCAGCCTGGGCAAGGTGAATTTCTGCCTTGCCGAACTGGCTGGGCAAGGCTTCATCAGAATCCACCGTTTCAAGGCTTCAGGGAACAGGAACCAGTTCGCCTACCTGCTCACGCCCAGCGGCATTGAAGAAAAGGGCCGTTTGGCCGTGGCTTTTCTGCGCAGGAAGGTGGAGGAGTACGAGGAGATCAAGAGGCAGATCGAGGAGATCTCCAGTGAGCTCCACGAGCAGGGTTCGGCATTTGACCTGAGGCGGGAGACCGGCCTCCACGAACGATTGTGAGCTGGTCTCCAGTCCCCTCTTCTGGCAGGAAACAGGCGCGTATACGGGAAGTTGCAGCGATAAACCCCTGTAACTCAAGGGGCGGAGCCGTCCCAGAACAATGCTTTAAAGGGAAACGGCGGGGCTGATTCCTGTCCTCTGACCCGCCATAAGGGAGAAGCGCTCTCCTTCCTGGTACTCCCGTTCACATGAATGAAATTCATAGCACAGTCATCATCGAGGGTTCCGTCACTGTGGGAGACGGCAACAGGATTCTCCTCCACACTATCCTAATTTGGTCCTCTGAGCATAGGAAATGACAATATCATAGGCCCAATGTGGTGATTGGCTCTCCAGGGACAGACAGCAGCAACCCGAGGTACGACTCCTCAGAAAGACAAATCGTCATCGGTAGCAGCAACATTATTAGGGAGTTTACGGCCATCCAGAAACCTCTAAGCGAGGAGTTGACATCCATTGGCAGTAACGTGCACCTCATGCCAAGCGTGCAAATCGCACACGATGCGGTAATTTATGATCACGTCGCTATTTCAGCTATGGTCGCGGCAGGCCTAGTCAAGGTCTTACAGGGCGCGACGATCTCTCAAGGTGCAGCCGTTCATCAGCACACGGTTATCGGTCATTACTCCATCGTTGGGATGGGAGCCTCCGTCTTGAACAATACTAGGCCTTTCTCGAGATAGGTTCCCGGACGGCCTGTCAGCGTGAATCACTACGCTATCGAGAAGTACGGATTCGCAGAATACGCCGAGGAAATCATCGAATATGTCCTGAACGACAAAACTCCCGAAAGGGGGAGGCTCAGGGCTATGATCGATGAATTCGACACCCTGCACAGGAAGTGGGGCAGGGATCTCTACTGAAATTCGAGGACCTTTTTTTTGTCTTCTGCCTCCGAAAAGGACAAGCTGAAAAACCGCCTCAGGTCAGTATACGACTGCGCCCTGGTGCATTTCCCCAAAATCCCAGACGATCGTGGAAATCTCTCGTTCATCGAGCAACGGAACCACATTCCTTTCAATATCGCTCGTGCTTACTGGATATACGACGTGCCGGGAGGGGAATCCAGAGGAAGCCATGCCTATCGGGAGATGGAGGAGTGTATTATTGCCCTCTCCGGCGGCTTTGATGTACTCCTCGATGATGGTATAGCCCAGAAGATCGTCACGCTCAACCGGGCTTACTACGGTTTGTACATTCCAGGGATGATCTGGAGACGGATGCAAAACTTCTCCACCAACTCCGTGGCCCTGGTCCTCGCATCTCTACCTTACTCTCCGGACGATTACATTCGGGACTATGATAGATATGTTTCCCTGCGGGGTGAGAGTCAATGAGCACGACTGTAGACGACTGTATCCTGATTGACCTACCCAGGATCGGCGAGCGCAGGGGATATATCACCCCGATCTACGGCGGAGAACACATTCCCTTCGCGATTCAGCGCGTCTATTACCTCTATGACATCCCGGGTGGTGCCAACCGGGCAGGGCACGCCCACAAGGAATTGCAGCAGCTAATTGTCTCGGCAGTTGGCAGTTTCGATGTGCTACTTGACGATGGACGCGAGAAGAGGCGCATAAACCTCAGTCGGCCTTATTACGGCATCTACGTGCCCCGTCTCATTTGGCGGGAACTGGAAAACTTCTCCTCCGGCGGGATATGTCTCGTTCTTGCCTCCCTGCCTTACGAAGAAGCCGACTACATACGATCCTACCAGGATTTCATGATCGTCAAGGCAGCAGCCTGAACCCAAACCCTTCAACCATCCTGGATCTCAAAGCTGTCAATCTCCACCTGAAGGAAGAGATTGACGAAGCCTACCGGCCGGGTCATCCAATCGGGCTGGCATGTCCTAGGGTCGGAGCCGGAAGCCTTTGAAGAAGTGTTATGCAAGGATCTTATTCCGTCATAAGCCCGCAGAGCCCTTACCACGCCGTAGTTGAGCTCTTCACTGCCGACTGTAACTTGCGTTGCGTCTACTGCCCGATCCACACGGACAAGACAGGTTTGCCGGACTATCCCCGGCAGCGGATGGCGCCTGAGGTGATTGAGCATACCAGACAGCTCTTTGCCATAGACCGACCCGAGTTCATCAATCTTTGCGGCAATGGTGAAACCACCATTATGGAGGGCTGGACGAGAATCTGCGAGGCCTTTCTCCCCTTCGGCAATGTGGGGATCATTTCAAATCTCGCTAAGATTCTCAGCCGGGATGAGGCATCGCTTATTGCGCGCCTGGGCTCAATTGCAACCAGCATCGACACTGCGGACGCTGAGCTTCTGAAAGAGATACGAAAGCCCGTGCAACTTCGCAATATTGTCTTCAACCTGAGCCTTGTGCAATCAGCTGCACTTGCCCTGGGGCACCCCCCTCCTGCAATGAGTGTGAACTGTACGGTTACAACTAGAACATACCAGGATCTCGTTCAATTGGTCGCACTGTCCTCAGCACTTCGCGTTGGCGCGATCGCACTTTCGGATGTATTTGAGACTCCAACATCCGTCGCACATGGGGTGCGCTCACTCACAAATCTCAATCCGTCAGAGGTTGCGCAGGCTGCGACAGTGATTCGACAGGCTAGAGCCACTGCAGCAAAGAGCCGCATAACAATGACTATGAACCCGCGACTCGAAACCCTTCTTGGCTTTAACGCCGCTGCGCATAAGGATACGGCAATAAGACCTATGCCCACTGTGCTGTGTTTGCAGCCTTGGAGTGGATTCTGGGTCAATGCGGATGGCCGCATTTCTTACTGCTGTCGGCACATGGGCACGACGGATGAAGATATCAGGGCATTTCGCTCCGTACGCGAAATCCTTAACCACGTTAATGCACTGAGGCTTCGTGAGGCACTTTTGTCAGGACCTTGCCCGACGAGATGCCACTCGTGCGAACTCGGTCTGCCCGCCGAACCAAAGACTTTGCGGAGAGCCATTCGAGATAGGAAGTGGTCACAAAGGATCCGTTGCAGCCAGTTCGGAAGGATCGTTCGACACGTGCCGTTTGTGCACCCTCTTTGGAATGCCTTTAAACGCACTCTATCTGCCTGACGATCGCACCAGCACCATATACGTCTACGTTCTCTGTCACGATAACAGTATAGCAAATATGAAGTTGAGAGCCCGGCATCTCAAGCCCACTTTTATGATTCGCTTTCTGATGCGACCAGTGCGAAGTGCTTTAGCCTCAAGAAAGGTTACGGAAAGAAAGAGTCGTGTTCCCATTCACATCCGTGACCCGTTCCTGAAGGTCACTATCTCTGTTGCTCCTACGGCCAGGTTTGTATGTAACGGTATCCTCACGATTGATGCCTGTCGGGGTGGGAATGAACCTGTTGCAATCACATTGGGCGAACGAAGCGAACTAATTATTGATGGGGATTTCATCATAGGAAACGGAACGCGTATCATTCTTGAAAAAGAAGCCTCGCTTTACATTGGGGGGAAAAGACATGAGAGCGCATCCGGAATTACCGAAAAAAGCTTAGTCATGGTGAGGAAAAGGATCTATATCGGCGCTGACTGTATCATCGCCTGGAACGTCTTTATTACGGATTGTGATTGGCATTCCATTCACGGAAGGAATATGCAAGAGGATGTCACGATAGGCGAGCACGTATGGATTGCGTGCAATGTGAGCATTCTAAAAGGCTCCAAAATTGGAAACAATTGTATTGTAGGCGCCCACTCAATGATCTCTAGGAAGGCAATTCCTGATCATACACTTGTTGCTGGAAGTCCCGCCAGAATCATCGCAAACAACATACGTTGGAATCGGGACATGTTAATAAGTCCTGAAGACCTCTCTGAGTTGAAATCGAATCAAGTCTCACCTGAGAATCTGTGAGTGTCAGCGCTGAATCGGTCCGGCCGGATGACTCCCTGGAATCTCCGTGCGACCAAGAGCTCAACCAATTGACTGAAAGCAAGTCATCCCCCGTAGCCCAGATCCTTCGTGCATCGGCCATTGTCGGAGCAGGTTCCCTTGCGAATATCGTTGCCGGCATCATCAGAAACAAGGTCATCGCCCTTTTGCTGGGCCCGTCGGGCATAGGCCTTTATGGTCTGTTGTATTCTGTCCAATCCACAGCGGCGACCGTCGTGGGGATGGGCCTTTCCAACAGCGGCGTGCGACAGATTGCTGAGGCTCAGGCCGAAAACGATGACTGCCGTCTTTCCGCAACCCGCCAGTCCCTCTGGCTGGCTTCACTGGCACTGGGGCTTCTCGGCTCGCTCATTCTTGCTCTCCTCGCTCGACCCATCGCAGAAATCGCCATTGGAGATTTTCACCATGCAGGTGCAATCTTATGGCTGTCCATCGGTGTCCTGGCACTCACTTTAGTAGGTTCCAAGCGAGCGACTCTGAACGGATTTCGGCGCCTTGGTGACCTGACCAAGGCAAATGTCCTCGGTGCACTTTCAGGACTTGTGCTTGCCCTCCTGTCCATATGGCACTTGGGACTGAACGGGATTCCCCTGGCCATCATCGCCCCGGCTCTCACAACCTTCGCCGTCGCATGGTGGTTTACCTATCGTGTCAACAGCATTCGGGCCGAATTCTCTTGGCAAGACTTCGTGGAGTCGCTGCGAAATCTGTTCAGCCTTGGTTTCGTCTTCATGACCACTGCGCTCATGACCGCTGGAACCCAACTGGCCGTTCGTGTCATCATAAGGGAGACTCTCGGTATTGAAGCGGTTGGCCATTTCCAGGCTGCCTGGAGCATTACCACCCTTTATCTCGGGTTCATATTGGGAGCCATGGGAACTGACTACTATCCGCGGCTGACGTCTGTGGCCAAGGACCAGCAGGCCAGCAACAATATGATCAATCAGCAGTGCGAAATCTCCCTCCTTCTGGCCGGTCCAGTTATTCTCGCGATGATGGCATTAGCCGCGCTGGTGGTCCGCCTCCTCTATTCCGGAGCCTTTCATGAGACGATTCTTGTGCTTCGGTGGCAGCTTCTCGGTGATCTTTTCAGGGTCGCGAGCTGGCCCTTGCCGTTCATCCTTATTGCCCAAGGAAAAGGCAGGGTCTATTTCCTCACGGAGTTCATTGCGAACCTAGTCTATCTCGGCTCGACTTGGGTCTTCATCCGTCTCTGGGGCTTGGAGGGCGCTGGAATATCGTTTCTTTTCATGTACCTGGTGTGCTTTTTCATGACCTGGTTTACCGCGAACCTCTTTAACAGCTTTGCATGGACCCGGACAAATGTTTTTCTGATCATCACCCTGACGTGCGCCCTGATGGCTGTTTATGTTCTGACTTCCTTTCGAGAGAGATTACCTTTTGTCTTTGCGCTGCTTCTGACGCTCACAGCTGCCTGCTATTCTTTTTCACGAATCAGACGTTCAGTCACTCTGGACCTGCTGAGGAGCCCACGTGAAGAGACCTCTGATTTCTTTTCCGGTCCTAGCCTATAATCAGGAACGGTTCGTTCGAGAAGCTGTGGAGGGGGCCTTCTCCCAGACCTATGCGCCTTTGGAAATTATCCTGTCAGATGATCACTCATCGGACCGAACCTTTGAGATCATGCAGGAAATGGCCAAATTGTACGACGGTCCCCATCATGTCATCCTCAACCACAATGAGAAGAACCTCGGCATTGGTGGTCACTTCAATAGGATTATGGAGCTCTGTCATGGGGAGCTAATCGTTCCTTCTGCGGGAGATGATATCTCCCTGCCAGAGAGGACTGCAGAAGTCTTGGATGCTTGGGAATCATCAAAACGGAAACCCTTGTACCTCATATCCAACGTAACCGTGATTGATGAGGTAGGAAGGCAGATTGGCTTGCTTTTGCCAAGAGGCAGCCATCCTGATTTCTCTCTTAGACAATTGGTGGAGAAAAGGCACAACGTATGGGGTTGCGCGCAAGCTTGGTGCAGGCGGTCTTTCTCTTTTTTCGGGCCGATGCTCACTCCCTTGATTGCAGAAGACATGGTCATTGCATTTCGCTCGGCCTTAATCGCCCCCATCGCGTATATCGATAAGCCCCTGGTGTTGTATCGCTTGCACTCCCGAAACGTGTGCGACTTGACTCCTCTCATGGCCGATTACACCAGCTTTGTCTCTTCCCTAGAGACCCTCACAAGAGACCTGAGATCAATTTATCTTAACTGGCTTGCAGACCTTTCCAGAGTCCTCAATTGCGGACTTATCGATCCAGAGCAGGCGCACCACCTCCGCGAAACTGTCCAAAAAGAACTCTCCATCGCCGACAAAGAAATTCAGCTATTCAGAAGCTCTTACAAACGCAAGATCCGTTTGCTCGCAACGCTCTTGTCAAAACAAGGACCTCGAAGGAGATTGATATTTTGGATTATGTTATTCCTCTTGCCTCATTTGTTTAGGTTTTATGTCAGGCTGCGTCCCCGCCTTAAGAAGTCTCGTGCAACGGGAAGTTTTCAGCTTTGACCCGCTGAAACCAGGTTTTCGAGAGCTGTCGAATTGACGCCCCACCCTTATCCTGATCTGCGCGGTAGAGCAAGCACTCGCTTTTCATGAGATTGTTGCTTTCAGCATTCGCCTGCGCTCCGGGTTACGGCTCCGAGCCCGGCATTGGCTGGGGAATAGTGTCACAGGTCTCACGAAAACATGAGACATGGGTGTTGACCTGTGCTGATAATCAGCGTTCCATTGAGCAAGCGATTGCTCAAAAGCCTTGCTCAAATGCTCACTTTGTCTTTGCAGATCTCCCCGGTTCCCTCGGGTCAAGAGCGATCAAAAGTCGATTTCATCACATTTACTACATCCTTTGGCAGTTCGAGGCTTACAGAGTTGCGAAGCTCCTGCATAAAAAGATCGGTTTTGACTTGGTTCAACATGTGACCTACGGAAGCTTTTGGATGCCCAGCCTGATGGGATACTTGGGAGTGCCTTTCGTGTGGGCTGCCGGTCTCAAGGATGAAATGCCGGTCGCATTTCTTAGAGACGTGTCTTGGCGGAGCCTTGTTCGGGAGCTAGCAAGGAATGCGGTGATGAGGGTATTCGGCCCTGTGAACTCCCTCGTTACCGCACACCTCGCCACGATGATCATAACCTCGTCCGACCCCAAGCTTTGGGGTTCACGACTTCCGGTCAAGAGACTTTTTGTTGGTGGCTTATCCGAAGAGGAAACAGATGTGCTCGGGGCTTTGCCGTGCGCTCCCCATCATGGCTCCTCGCTGTTTCGCGTTGCAAGCATAGGAAGGCTCATGGGACTCAAAGGCTTCTCACTTGGAATCCGTGCCTTTGCTCGATTGGCAAATGTCTACCCCTCCAGCGAATACTGGATCATAGGTGATGGCCCGGAACGGTCCTACCTCCTAAGATTGGCAGCGAATCTGAATTGCGAGAGGAATGTCAGGTTTCTAGGATGGATTCCTCGCGAAGAACTCCTCGAGATATTGCCCAGCATTGACGTACTGTTGCATCCGAGCTTTCATGAACAGTTTGGTTATGTGGTGCTGGAAGCAATGGCTGCCGGAAAACCGGTCGTCTGCATTGATAAAGCCGGGCCTTCAGGCCTTGTTAGCGAAGACTGCGGTTTCAAGATCCAGGTCACCGATCCACGCCAAGTTGTGAACGAAATCTTCGCCGCTCTAGCGCAGCTGGCATCGAATAATGCCAAACGGATGAGCATGGGTGCGGCAGCCCGAAAACGGGCTGGAACCATTTTCTCCTGGAGCAGGAAAGGCGAGGAAATGTTTGAGGTTTACTCCATGATCGTCAAGCCCCATAGCCCTTCAAATCACTGAAGCCCGAGACTGCTCCATATGCATGGCGCAAGCTCTCTCCCATAATAGTGGCGACCTGCACTTTAAGGAATCCTGAATTGCATTCAACTGCGAGCCAACTTCCTGTCCCCCTCTTTATACTTATTGTCTACCTGGCAGGCATTACTATTTTCGGTAAAGGGCCTACCTACATCGGTTTCGGTCCATTTCGCGGCATTGGCGTTATTTACTGGGGTGAGGTAGTCATGTTTTTCCTCATTGCCTGGATGACTCTCAGGATTTTCAGCCATGGTTTGCCAAAGCGACTCGTCAATCCTCTCAGTCTTCTTGTCCTGGCCTTTATGTTTCTGGGAGCCATTGTTGCCATTCCCGGCTTCCTTACGTGGGGTCGTGATGCTATTCGGGACGCAGCGATATGGTATTACGGCACATTCTTCTTCATCGGCCTCCTCCTGACGGCGTTTCCGGAGGACGCTGATCGCTTTTGGAAATGGCTCGGCTGGATTTGGCAGGCGTCACTGATCTGGAACATCTTGGACATGTTCGAGTTGGCGCCCGAAGCCCTGGATGCATTTGTGACGAGCCGGGGATTTCCCCTGCTTGCCGGTTCTGGCAGCGAAAATGCCATGCACATGTTTCTGGGAGCGGTCTTGATCCTCATCGGGTCAGGTGGAAATAAGTCTTTTTTCCTGAGAAAACTGGTGTCCCTCCTGGTTATCGGCGTCGTAACCGGCTTACTATTCCTCTCTCATGCCCGAGGCGTTAAGGTTGCCGTCCTTGCGGGGTGTATGATCGGAGGGATAGCAACTTTCGGCAATCGCAATGGTCTTTGGACCACCGGAAGGCTGCTTCTTTTTTCTTTATCCGCTATTTGGGTGTTAGCTCTAATTGTCGCTTTCTCAGATATGCAAAAGCTGATGCAGGTCAGCGCTCTTCACCGTTTCGCGGAAGCAAACCCTTTTGACCCCAAGGGCACAGCCTATTGGCGCGCTGTCTGGTGGGAAAACATTTTGCATGCAGTCCACAGTGTGAATCCCTTCTTCGGCCTCGGGTTTGGACAGAACCTTGGCATGGCCAATCCCTGGCTTGTGCGGGACCTCATTTCTGAGTGGCCCGTTCGGTCGCCTCACAATTTCAATATCACCGTGCTGGGCCGGATGGGCTATGTCGGGCTATTCCTCTGGCTCTCTATCCTTGCCTCGGGGATTGGCGGGCTATTCAAGAAAGTGAGAAAAGGCAGGGTTGGCGATCAGTTTTACACTATTGCCCGACGGAAAGAACTTGCCTTCTGGCTTGTAATGCTTGTAGCAACCTGGCTAAATGCTTCATTCGGTGTCCTCATGGAAGGGCCGGTTCTCGGGATTTGGTTCTGGTTTGCTTTAGGTTTTGCCACCGGCCGGTCATTGGGTCCTGAGGGCTTGCGTCGGCCTCCCTATTCTCATGAAGAATCCGGTGGATGCTCGCTATGAGACTGGCGTTTTTTTATGACAAGACCTCGGGGGGCCTTCCCAAGATTTCCCTTGACATTGCAAAGGCCTTGGCTGATCGTTGCCATGCCGTCCTTGCGTGCGGACCAATCAAGTCCCACCGTTGTTGGGCCAAATCAGCTTATGAACACGGCGTCATTTTGGCTGAAGGCCCGAGCGGTGGGTTCCTCTCTTTACCCCGTTCAATCATCCGGAGGATCACAGAGTTCGGCCCAGAGCTGATCGTCTCCGGCCATCGAGGCTGTGATGTTAGGGCATCTAACCTCGCACACAAGATCGGGGTTCCCCATGTGGCCATTATTCATGGAAACCCCAATAGCATGGTAGGGTTACAGAACCCTTCCATTCCTCTCCTTTGGTTCCGAAATCTCATTTGGCGGCAGGCTCTTCGGCGGGCGTGCAAGATAGTGTGTGTATCCCGCTGGATCATGGCTATGACAAAAGACTTCCTGGGCAATGGCAAAGACCTGATCACCACCATACTCAACGGTGTCCCTCTCAGTGACTACACTTGGGCAAAACAACGATCCCTTCGGGGGGTTCGCAGACCCAGAAGACTTCTTGCGGTCGGGAGGATTTGCAGAGAGAAAAGACCTGATCTATTCGTTGACCTTGTTCGAAAAGCGAGGGATCTCGGCTGCGACGTGACAGGCCAATGGCTGGGTGAGGGTGAGCTACTCGATGAGGTGAGAGCAAGAGCCATACGCTTTGGCATATCGCCTTTTGTCCATCTGCCGGGCCACAGTTTTCAGCCTGTGTCCTACTATAAGGATGCCGACCTGCTGGTACACTTCTGCACGCACGAAGGATTCGGCCTGGCCCTTGTTGAAGCACAAGCGGCTGGGTTGCCAGTTATCGCTTTCGACTCCGGGTCTATCCCCGAGATTGTTCAAAAGGGAGTGACCGGGTTCCTCTCAACACCATTGAATCTTGAGGAAATGGCCATGAACACAAAAAGACTAATAGCTGATGATGTCGCGTACACGTCGATGTCCAAAGCAGCGATCGATTGGGCAAGATCTGCGTTCTCTCTTGAAAGACTCGGACTGGAGTACGAGAACATGTTAATGGAAATTCTGCAAAAAAATGAACGGCTTGGCTGATTACAGCTGAGCATTCGAGCTGCCTTACACCTCTTAGGGCCTTTCGAAGGCATCAAAGCATCCCCATGAGACTGGCGCTCATCTATGACAGGACGAAAGGAGGTCTCACCAAAACGGCCCTTCTCACTTCCATAGCCTTGGCTGAGCGAGGGCATTCGGTTCTGGTATGCGGTCCGGCAAGGCGTCTCCCTCCACTGGCGAAACGGGCTCAAGATCTTGGCGTCATGTTCACGGAAGGCCCGGAAGGAGGATTCCTCACCCTGCCACAGCCGATAGCCCGGAAGATGAAGGAGTTCGGCCCGGATCTGATCGTTTCCAGCCATCGAGGATGTGATGTTAGAGCATCTCACCTCGCACGAAAACTCAGGATCCCACACGTTGCCTGGATTCACGGGGACCCCAACAGTGCCGACGGCTTGCAGAATCCTGGCATTCCTCTCCTGGGGTTTCGAAACCACCTTTGGCGACAGGCACTTCGAAGGGCACGCAGAATCGTGTGTGTTTCCAGCAAGGTCATGGAATCTACAACAGAATTCCTGGGTGGCGATAGAGACGAGAAGGTTTCATCCGTACTCAATGCCATTTCCCTTGCTGACTACTCCTGGGCAAGGCCGAAAGGGCTCCGGGAAGACGGGAGACCGATAAGACTCCTCGCGGTTGGGAGGGTTTGCAGAGAAAAAAGGCCCCACCTGCTGGTCGATCTTGTTCAGAGGGCAAGAGATTTGGGATGGAATGTGACCGGTCAATGGCTGGGCGAGGGTGAACTCCTCGATGAGGTGAGAGACAGAGTCGCCCGCCTTCATATGTCATCCTTCATCGATCTGCCAGGACACCGCTGGGACGTTGTGCGTTTTTATCGGGATGCGGACATTCAGGTTCATTTCTGCACAGATGAGGGATGCAGCCTGGCTCTGGCCGAAGCCCAGGCGGCCGGGTTGCCGGTTGTGGCTTTTAACTCAGGGTCCATCCCTGAAATCGTCCAGCACGGTGTGACAGGGCTTCTTTCACCGCCCTTGGACACCGAGCAGATGGTCGCCCGCATAAAGGCTCTCAAGGATAACACGAAACTCTATACGGCCATGTCTGCCGCGGCGATCGATTGGGCAAGATCCAGATTCTCCCATGAGAGACTGGGCTTTGAATTCGAGAAGACGCTTCTTGGTGCACTTGCAGAGTGAAGGGCACGTCTCCCCCGATGACAATCAGACATCCGAACGACCAGGGACCTGTCAGGGTGCTGATCGTTGGTCAGACCCCGCCACCCTATTACGGTCAGGCCCTGTCCATCGAGCGCATCCTGCGTGGCCGCTATAAGCGGCTTAGCCTGTTTCATGTCAGAATGGCCTTTTCAAAACGGATCGAGGATGTCGGCAAGTTCGGTCTGAACAAGATAGGACACCTCCTGCACGTGATTTTTTCCATTACCTATCAGCGCCTCCGTTACCGCATAGCCGTGCTGTACTACCCCCCTGCAGGCCCTCACAAAACCCCCATGTATCGTGATCTCGCCATTCTCCTCTCGACTCGATGGTTATTCAAGAAGACTGTCTTCTGTTTTCACATGACCGGTCTTTTTGAGCTGTACCACAAGATGTCTCCGTTTCTTCGCTTCCTATTCCGCCGCGCATATTTCGGCGCGGACTTGGCTATGCAACTCTCCGTATTGAATGCTTCTGATGGACATCATCTAAGGGCTAAAAAGACAGTTGTCATTCCACATGGCATTGAGGATAGCTACAGCACCTTTCGTGGCAAGCCTGGAAGGCGGAAAGAAGTCCCCAATATGCTTTTCGTAGGCATCATCAGGGAGTCCAAAGGAGTCCTTGTCCTCCTCGACGCTTGCCGCATACTGAAAGAAGGCGGCTTCTCTTTTATCATGACGCTTGTAGGTACTTTTGAAGATCCCGGTTTCAGGCACAGCGTGTCTGATTTCCTGGATCGCTACCACTTGGGCAGATTCATCCGCTTCCCCGGGATTCTCACAGATGAAGACAAATGGAAGGTTTTCGCCGAGGCGGACATCTTTTGTTTCCCAACCCTCGCTGAGACATTCGGCATGGTGGTCCTGGAGGCTATGGTGTTCGGTCTTCCGGTCGTGGCCACGCGTTGCGGTGGCATTCCTTTCATGATCGAAGACGAAAAGTCCGGCTTTCTGGTGCCCAAGAAGGACAGCAGGGCCCTTGCCGAGAAAAGTGCTCTCCTTTTGGAGAATCGGCCATTGCGGGAAGCGATGGGCAAGAGAGGGAGAGAGATCTATCTACGACAATTCACGGCGGAGGGGTTCTGGCAAGACCTGGAACAGGCGTTTTTGTCAATTGCCTAGCAGTGTCGTGTCCCATAAATAGATTAACATATTCTGTTTCTGTGATCGTCAATGGAACCATCCGCCACCAAAGGGCCGCCCTGGGGGTGGTCGTTCATGCCCCAACTATTTATACGATCCCTCTAAGGCGGGACCCCTATGCTGCGTTTTCCCCAAGCAGCCCCAAGCGGGAGTGCCTGAATTGGGGTTCATTCCCTGTCCCTGCCCGGAAAGAAATTTCAGAATCATGGGGGGGCGGTAACGGGCAGCGGAGAAAGATGCGTCGCGGCGCTGAGAGACCACCCCCCGACGGCCCCCCGATCACCCCGTATTTGTAAACGTATTTGTGGGACACGACACCAGGCCCATTCAATGAAAAGGGTAGAAGAAATTTTGAAGTTCTGGGCTAGCCAGGATCTGGCAAACATTCAATCCAGAGAATCTTATTTCGAGATGGCATTTTTCGATATTATGCAACAACATTTGCAGCATTCAAGGCGTATCATGGAAATCGGCGTGGGCAGTGGTCGATTCGTCAAGATACTCAAGGAATACAACATCGGTGAACGACACGACGGGATTGATCTCATGGCCAGAAAGAAAGTGACCTCCTTCAATTTAATCATTGGAGACGCTAGAAGACTGCCCGTGAAGGACAACGCCTATGATTTCACTTGCTCACTGGGTGTTGTTGAACATTTCCCCGAAACCGATCTGTCCACGGCCGAACATGTCCGTATCACCGCTCAAAACGGCTATATTCTCATCACAACCCCCCATTTGACTTTTGACACGCCTTTCAGATATCTGGCATATTTTTTCCATCGATTTTTCAAAAAGGACAAATATGTGGGCTGCACATTTGAGACCGTCTACGGCAGATTTCTCACCATTCGTCATCTCAAGACCATTCTCGAACGACACCATTGCAGAATTCTTGCTCATGGCGCTTATCGGCCATCATGGCACCTGCTCAAGAATTTCGCGCCACGGCTCTATCGAGCCTGGGATCGAATGTTTCCTGAAAGGCACTTTGGATCGCACTTATTCATTCTGAGTCGGAAAGCGGCGTCTCACAGCACATAGCTTTCCTGATTGGAAGAGTTGAAAAGATAAAGGGGCACGGTTTGCAGCGGGTGAACATATTGGGAGTGGGGATCAGGGCGATAAGCCTTGGTCAGGCAGTCCGTGAGCTTGCTACATGGATTGAGCATGGAGAGCCCCATTATGTGAACGCCTGCACGGTTCACACGGTAATGGAATGCCGACAGGATCCGACTTTGAAGGGCATTGTGAATCAGAGCGGCATGGCTGTCCCGGATGGGATGCCGCTTGTGTGGCTGTGTCGTCTTTATGGCCGGAGACACGTCACAAGGGTGTACGGTCCCGATCTCCTGCTCGCCTTTTGCGGGTATTCTGAGGAAAAAGGGTTTCGGCATTTCCTTTATGGGGGCACCCGGGGTGTTGCCGACAAACTGGCCACAGAACTCCGGCAGAGATTCCCGAAGCTCCATGTCAGCGGGTCCTATTCGCCCCCTTTCAGAAAGGTCGGTGAAATGGAAGAACCCGCCGTCATCGAGCATATCAATGCCTCAAACCCTGATGTGGTCTGGGTAGGGTTGGGAACGCCTAAGCAGGACTTCTGGGTGGCTCAACATCGGGCTTTGCTCAAAGCACCGGTCCTTGTAGCAGTGGGCGCCGCATTCGATTTCCTTACAGGGCGAGTTCCCCAGGCCCCTCTGTGGATACGGCGCTCGGGACTCGAGTGGCTTTTCCGCCTGCTCACCGAGCCCAGACGGCTTTGGTACCGATATCTTGTCTACAATCCCCTTTTCATTGTGCTGGCCGTTCTTCAGGCAACAGGTCTCCGGCGCTATATTGAACCATAGACCCATTCGAATTGCAGTCCCCCGATTGCGCCCTCGCCTTCATCGGTTATCCTCCATTGCCGAACCCCGGAATCAGGCTTTCCTCGGTAGCGAGAACCGTCTAAATGAATGACCGAAGTAAGAGCATTCCGCTCCAACAATGTCCGAGAGGCGGTGAGACAACCCTATGACAGGCGGCAGGCTTCGACCTTATGAACCCATACTGCTGACTTTTCATCGCCTGGGCGATGCAGTGATCGGGGTGGGTCTTCTCCTGTTCCTCGCCTGGGCATATGATATGTACAGCCACATCTATCCCTCCGCCGGCATCCTGATCCTTTTCATGGCCATGGCGAGTTTCAGGACCGTGGGGCTCTACGGCTCGTGGCGGGTTGCCTCCTTCCGCAATGAACTCCATCAGATCGTGCTCGGATGTATTGCAGTCTACGTGATGCTTCTTCTGGTTGGTTATTCCCTCAAGGTTTCGGACATGTTCTCCCGCCGGGTCGTGCTCACATGGATCATTGCGTGGCCCATGGTGCTCGGCGGGGAGCGCTTCATGATCCGGCATGCCCTCAGGCATTTTCGCAGGAAAGGCCGCAATATCCGCGTTGCAGCCATTGCCGGGGCCGGTGAACTCGGTGAGAAAATCATCGACTGGATCAACGATAACCCTTGGTCCGGAACCAGGGTGCACGGGCTTTTCGATGATGAAAGGTCCGGGCAGGTGAAGGGCTACCCCATTCTCGGATCTCTCGCGGAGCTTCCCGAATTTGCCCGGAATGGGAACCTGGACATCATCTATCTGGCCACTCCTATGAGAGAGGAACAAAAAATCCAAAGGCTCCTGAGGGAGCTGGCCGACTCCACCGCTTCCGTCTACCTCGTTCCCGACCTTTTCCTGTTTGACCTGGCACTGGGTGGGAACATCATGTACTTCGACGGCATTCCGGTGATCGCCCTCAGGGATACCCCCTTGACCGGTGTCAACAGCCTCATCAAGCGAGCCGAAGACATTGTAATCTCCAGCCTGACCCTCCTTGTGCTGAGTCCACTGATGCTGGCCATCGCCATGGCCATCCGGATCACCTCCCCGGGACCCATTCTTTTCAGGCAGTGGCGTTATGGCCTGGATGGTCGCCCCTTCGTCATCTACAAATTTCGCACCATGACGGTCTTGGAAGACGGATATACCTTTACACAGGCTAGGCGCCACGACCCCAGGGTTACTCGATTGGGTGCTTTCTTGAGACGTACCAGCCTGGACGAACTCCCCCAATTCATCAACGTTCTCCAGGGACGCATGTCCATTGTAGGCCCGAGGCCCCACCCAGTGGCCATGAACGAGGTGTATAGAAAACTGGTGCCGGGTTACATGCTCAGGCACAAAGTGAGGCCCGGGATCACAGGCCTCGCGCAGATCAACGGCTGGAGGGGCGAGACCGACTCCGTTGAGAAAATCGAAAAGCGCATAGAGTACGACCTGGAATACTTGAGGCAATGGTCCGTTCTTCTAGACCTGAAGATTATTGCCCGGACGCTCTTGTACACAAGATCGGAGACGAGTGCGTACTGAAAGGCCTGGGGAAGGAGGCTCGGAGAAAGCTGGTTTTACGATCTACCTCATCGTCCTCTTCTGGAGTCACTTGGCCTTCGGAGCGGTCCACACCGGTGACTACACCTTCGTGACCCTCGGAGTCCTGGGGGCGAGCCTCATGCTGGCGGCCTCCGAAATCACAGAGGAACGCACCGGAGGTGCCGTCCTCTTCAGGGTCCCGTCCGCCGGCATGAACGCCCTCTTCTGACCTCTGATCTCCATGGTTCCCCTTATCCTGATGGATCGATTGCTCCACGGCTCGGCAGGGATCCTGCTCGCCGCAGCCCTTCTGATTGCTTTCCCCTCATCGGCACAGGAGCGCAAGGTGGACATCACCTTCGGTCGCCTGGCGGTGGAATCCCGGGGTGTGGACGGGGAGCCCATATCCACCTTCGTGAACCTTTACGACCTTGAGGGCGAGAAGGTATGCGGGGGCAAGACCGGCAAGGAGGGGGAGATCTCCTTTAACCTCCGGGAGGGCACCTACCGTGCCGTGGTCTATGCGAACAACTACCTGGAGATTTCCGCGATCCGGGTCACACCGGGCCGGGAGACCCGTGTCAGGACCGACTGGGGCAAGCTCACCCTCAGCCTCAACGACCCCGGGAAGTATGCCAATTTCTACGACGCGAAGGGCGATCAGGTCCTGGGCCAGGTGATCGGCAAGGCCGGCAGGCTATCCTGTCACGTCAAGCCCGGCACTTACAGGATTCACGTTCACCCCGAACCCCGGAGGGACTTTCAGGGCCTGGTGGTGCATGCAAACAGGGAGACCATAGCAGGGGACGCCGTCAACCGCCCGCCGCGGATCACGGACATATCAAGCGATCCACCCCTGGTGAAAACCGGGCAGTCCACAACGATACGGGTGGAGGCCTCGGACGAGGACGGCGACCGGCTGACCTACCAATACATCGCCCACGCAGGACGGGTTGAGGGGCAGGGGGCACGGGTCGTCTACCACGCCCCGCAGGGGAAGGGCCCTTACCACGTAACCGTCCGCGTCTCCGACCCCTGGGGCGCCTCGGATGCCTTCGATTATTACCTCTCCGGCGGTGATCTGACGGTCCGGACCTTCACCGGCAGGGATGAACACCTGAACGCCTTTGTTCAGATCTACGACCGGCTGGGGGTGCGCGTGGAGGGAGGGACTGTCGGCCCAAGGGGCACCAGGACGTGGCGGCTCAGGGAAGGCCGTTACGGGCTGGAGGTAGTCGGGGACAATACGGTCGAAGTGCCCGAGATCCGTGTGACCACCGATCAGAGACGCACGGTCGATGTGGCCTTCGGCCGGCTCTTCGTCGAAAGCTGTGGCGTCAACGGGGAGCCGGTAGACGCCCATGTGGACCTGTACGCTTCGAACGGCCGGCGTGTGGGG
>JAFGPH010000484.1 GCA_016926135.1 Deltaproteobacteria bacterium | reverse complement strand
TTTTCCCTCACCACGGCCATGGCGGTCAGGTTGAGCACCGAGACCATGATAACGAGGGCGATGATACCGGGGACGTAGAAGTTTCGGGAGAGGAGTTCCTCGTTGTACCAGATGCGGGACTCGAGCCTTATGATCCCTTCCGAGCCGGAAGGGATGACTTTTTTCAGGAGGGGATTGCGGTCGATCCGCTGCTTCAGTCGGCCCCTGTTGAACCTCTCGACGATCTGGGCGGAATAGCTCTGCACGAGGGATGCGGTGTTGGAGTTGGTGCCAGCCACGATGACCTGCGCCAGGGCGGTCTTGCCTCCTTGGACCCGTTCCGAGAGGTCGGGCCCGAAATGGAGCACGGCCTTGACGCGGCCCCTGTCGATGAGCCGGGCCATCTCGTCCGGTTGGGTGATGTGGGTGACGAACCTGAAGTAGCCGGAGGCCGAGAAGGCAAAGGCCAGGTCCCTGGAGAGGGGGGATCTGTCCTCGTCGTAGAGGGCGATGGGGATGTTCCGTAGGTCCAGGTTGGCCGCATACCCGAAGGCCACCAGCTGGAGGAGCGGAGGGAAGAACATGAGGTAGCGGAGGCGCGGGTCCCGGAGGACCTGAAGGAGTTCCTTGCGCAGCAGCACGCCGACTCTCAGGAGGAGCAGCCTCATCCGGTAATCCTCTTGGTGAATCGCTTGCGCGCCAGGTTCAGGACCAGCAGGGCATAGACCACCAGGGCCAGCACCTGGGGCCAGAGCACGGAGAGCCCGACCCCCTGCAGGAAGAGTCCCCTCAGGATCTCCACGAAGTATCGGGCCGGCACGATCACGGTGAGGGCCTGGAGAACCACGGGCATGTTCTCGATGGGATAGATGAACCCGGAGAGGAGAAACGACGGGAGAAAGGCGCTCAGCATAGCGATCTGGCTCGCCTGGAGCTGGCTCTGGGAAATGACCGAGATGAAGAGACCCCAGGAGAGGGTGCCCGTCAGGAAGATGAGGGACGTAAGAAGCAGGTTCAGGTAGCTTCCCCGGAAGGGCACCTCGAAGATGAGGACCCCCGCACCCACCACCAGGGCCAGATCCACCAAGCCCAGAGCCAGATGGGGCAGGAGCTTTCCCACGAGCAGCTCGCCGCTGGAAATGGGTGTGGAGAAGAGCTGCTCCAGGGTTCCCGTCTCCTTTTCCCGGGACACGCTGAGGGCGGTCATGAGGGAGCAGATGGCCATCATGATCACGGCCGTGAGGCCCGGGACGATGAAGTTCCTGCTCTTCATCTCGGGATTGAACCAAACGCGGATCCTGGCCTCCAGGGGCATGTCCACCACGTTGAGGCCCGCATGGCGCAGGCGTCCTGCCTGGAGCTGCATGTCGAAGCCCGCAGCGACCGCCTTGAGGTAGCCCAGGGCGATGGTGGCGGTATTGGAGTCGGACCCGTCAAGGATGGCCTGCACCGGCGCCTTCACACCCTGTTTCACCCTGGAGGAGAAGTCCACGGGCAACACGATCGCCAGAAGGGCCTCACCCCGGTCGAGTGCCTCGTCGATCTCCGAGTCGCGATCGAGAGTTCTCACGATGGTGAAGTATCTGGAATCGGCCATGAGAGAGATGAATTGCCGGGAGGAGGGGGTCCTGTCCAGATCGAGCACCAGGGTGGGGATCCGATCCACGTCCAGGCTGAGGGCATAGCCGAAGAGGAAGATCATCAGGAGCGGTATGAAGAGGCCGGCCAGCAGGCTCCGGATATCCCGGATCATCTGGACGAATTCCTTTCTGGCAAGGGCCTTGATCCTCCGCACGCTCATGGCTCTCCTCCGGGCCTGCGGCCCACCAGTGCCACGAAGACATCCTCCAGGGTGGGGTCGATTCGCCTGATCCCAATGATGTCAAGCCCGGCCCGGCCCAGTTCCGTTGAGAGATAGGCTTCCGGATCCGTCACGTTTCCCAGCCGGACATGAAGAACCCGGCCGAAGACAGCGGCGTCCAGGACCTGGTCCCTGCCGGCCAGGGTCTCCGCGCCGGTGAGGGCGTCGGAGGTCTCCACCTCGTAGATCCGGCCCGTCAGGTGGCGCCGCTTCAGTTCCTCCGGGGAACCCAGGGCAATGAGCCTGCCCTGGTCGATCAGGGCGATGCGGTTGCAGTATTCGGCCTCTTCCATGTAATGGGTGGTCACGAAGACTGTGACCCCTTCATCCGCAAGGGTGTAGATGAGGTCCCAGAAATTACGGCGGGTCCCCGGATCCACGCCCGAGGTGGGTTCGTCCAGGAAGATGATGGGCGGCCTGTGGAGGAGGGCACACCCCAGGGCCAGTCGCTGCTTCAGCCCTCCCGGGAGATCCCGGGTCATGTGCTCACGACGGTCGGCAAGGCCGATCAGGTCGAGGACCTCCTGGCTGCGGCTCCTGCAGGTAGTGGAGTCCAGGCCGTAGATGCCCCCGAAGAAGTGCATGTTCTCCTCCACACGCAGGTCGTCGTACAGGGAGAAGCGCTGGGACATGTAACCGAGTCCGGCCTTGATCTTCTCGGCCTGGGTGACGATGTCGAGCCCGCGCACGTGTCCCTCACCGGAGGTGGGTCTGAGGAGCCCGCAGAGCATGCGGATGGTGGTGGACTTGCCCGCCCCGTTGGGACCGAGGAACCCGAAGATCTCCCCTGTGGCCACCTCCAGGGAGATGTGGTCCACGGCCGTGAAATCGCCGAAGCACTTGACCACATCCTTCAGAACTACCGCCGCTTCCATGGTCTTAAGATCCCTTCTCCTGACCCATCAACGAAAGGTAGACGTCCTCGAGGCTTGGTGATATGGCCTCCGCCTGGAAATCCGTGACCCCTGCCAGGTGGAGTCCCTCCCTCACCCCGGCGAGATGAGTCGTGTCGTCGAGGGAAAAATGGATGCCTATGCCGAACACGGAACTGTTGAAGACCTGCGGGAGGCCCTTCAGGACCCGGAGGGCCCTCTGCCGGTCCCGAACCACGAGATTGAAGAGGTGGCCTTTCATCAGCGACCGCATGGCCACGGGCTCCATGACCAGACGGACGCGGCCCCGGTCGAACAGGGCGACGCGGTGGCACCGGTCCACCTCGTCCAGGTAGGTGGAGGCCACCACGATGGTGACCCGTTCCCGTTTCAGTTCATAGAGGATCTTCCAGAAGTCACGGCGGGAGACGGGATCGACCCCGTTCGTGGGTTCGTCCAGGAAGAGCACCCTCGGGGTGTGGATCAGGGCGCAGGTGAGGCCCACCTTCTGCTTCATGCCGCCCGAGAGGTTTCGGAACAGGCGGTCCGTGAAGGGGGCCAGGCCGCTGAATGCCAGGAGGCGATTCATGCGCTCCCGGTATGGCTCCGGAGGAAGCTCATGGAGATCGGCGTAAAAACGGATGTTCTCCGCGACCGTGAGGTCCTCGTAAAGGCGCGCGGGCTGCGCCATGTAGCCGATCCGGTCTTTGACCGCCTCAGGGTCGGCGACGACGTCGCATCCCATGACGGAGATGCGCCCGCCGCTGGGTCGCATGAGGCCGCAGAGGAGGCGGAGGCAGGTCGTCTTTCCGGCCCCGTCAGGCCCGACCAGGCCGAAGATTTCGCCCTCCTCCACGGTGAAGGAGAGGCCGTCCAGGGCTTTCGTGTCCCCGAAGGAACGTGAGAGGTTCTCCACCTCGACGATGGCCATGGCTTCTACCTCAGCACCACATCCACCGGCATACCCGGTTTCAGTTCCTGGCGGGGGTTATCCAGGGTGACCTTGATGCGGTAGACCAGTTTGACGCGTTCCTCCCTGGTCTGAACATTTTTCGGGGTGAATTCCGCGTCTGGAGAGATGAAGGTGACCGTTCCCGGGTATGTCTTGTCCCGGAAGGTGTCGCTCCTGACCTCGGCCTTCTGCCCGAGCCGGACCTTTCCGAGCGCCGTCTCCGGGATATAGGTCCTCACCCACACCCTTTCCAGCTCGGCAAGGGTGAGGACCGGGGTACCGGGCTGGACGAATTCCCCTTCCTCCACATCCTTCACCGTCACGAAGCCGGATAGGGGCGCGTAGAGGCTGGATTTGGCCAAGTCATCTTCGGCCGCCCTCAGAAGAGCCCTGGCCTGGTCCGCCTGGGCATGGAGTACCTTCAGGTCCAGCTTCATCTTGTCCACTTCGCGCCGGCCGATCTTGGCGGCCTTGAGGGCTGCGCTGGAGCCCACCAGGTTGGCCTCTCCTTCCTCGATCAGTTCCCGGCGGGGTCCTGTCTTGACGAGCTTGAAGCGTTCCTCGGCCGCCTCGTATGCCGCTTTGGCGGACTCCGCGACGGTCCTGGCCGCATCGTACTGGCTGAAGGAGATGATCCTGCGCTCGTAGAGGTCCTTCATGCGCCCGTAATCCCTTTGGCGGTTTTCCCATTCCGCCTTGGCCCTGTCCCGGACTGCGGCCGCTTCGGCGATTTCCTCATCCCTGGATCCCGTCTTGAGGCTCTGATAACGCGCGTCCGCGGCAGATACGCCGGCCCTTGCCTTTCTTACCTCCGCATCCAGCACCCCTTCCCTGATTTCTATGGACATGGCCAGAGAGGCTATCCTCGCGTCGAGTTCAGCCACCTGGGCCGCGGCCTGATCGCGTCTCGACCGGATCACCTGTTTGTCCAGTTCCGCCAGGAGGTCTCCCTTTTTCACCTGGTGTCCCTCGTCCACTAGGAGCCGGATCACGTGTCCGGAGAGCCTGAAGCTCATGTCCACTTCGGTCACCTCGATGTGCCCGGACGTGCGTACGGTCTTGTCGTTCAGGATGGGACGATAGTAGAGGAAGTAGGTGAGCAACCCTGCCGCAAGAAGGGCCGCAAGCATCAAGGGGATGAGCCATTTTCGGTTCACGGTTTCCTCCTCTTTCGGGGCTCGGCCGTCAGTGCGTCCACCGAGGCAAGCACCATGGCCTTGATGGCCTTCCGGCGATCCTTGAGAAATGTCTTCATGTCAGGGATCCGGAAATCCAGAATGCTCTCCAGGATGAGGGGGGCAATGAAGCTGATGGCGCACATGCCCACAAGGTTCACCAGGAAGTGGGTGGTGTCCTTGGGGGAGAGCCCGAGTTCCTCCGCGGCCCTGGCGAGCACCTGGGCCGGGTTGAAACCCTGCCCCAGAAACTCCGCAGCCCTCAGATCGCGGGCCGCCCGCCTGAGGTGTTCGCCCCCGTCCTGCACCTCACGGAGGATAATCTTCAGCAGTCCCGGATTCTGCTCGTAGTTGTCCATATAGGTGTCCACCACCATTTCTATCCTTGCCTTGAGGGGCCCTGGTTCCAGCCAGACCTGCCCCAGCCGGCTGAGGATTTTCCGAAAGGCGGCTTGAATGACCTGGCTGTAGAGGTTCTCTTTGGAGCGGAAATAGTAGTGGAGCATGGCCTTGTTCACACCGGCCGTGTCCGCTATGGCCTGGGTGCGGGCCCCATAGAAACCGTTGGACGCAAATTCCGCCTTGGCGGCAGCCAGGATCCGTTCCTCCGCAGACGCCTCGGCTGCAGTCTTTGAGATCCGCTTCGTGGGCATGGCAACTCTCTTCACCAAATGATTGAACTAACCGGTTGGTTATTCTGAATGGTTAATACCCGAGAGGGATGGGCATGTCAAGTGGAAATCAGTGTCCTGAGTCACAAATATATTGACAAGCAGGAGGTGCCTGCAGGGCCGTCCGGCGGGTGGTCTCTCAGGACCGTAACAGCATACGTCACGGCATTTATGACTCAGGAGACTAGCGTTTTCGCAGGAGAACGTAGACCGCACCGGTGCCCCCGTCGTAGGGCCTTGCCGTGGCGAAGGCAAGTACGATCCTCTTGGCCGCACCGCGGCCCAGCCAGACAGGAAGCCCTTCCTTGAGCACGGGAAAGCTCTCCGGCGAGTTGAGGCCGCGGCCGTGGATGATGAGCACGCAACGCAGCCCGAGGCGATGACTTTTGACGATGAACTCCCTCACGGCTCCCTCCGCCTCGCCCCTGGTAAGACCGTGGAGATCGATGTAGTCCTGAACCGGGAATTCCCCCCGCTTGAGACGCTTCATGTGACCCCGGCTGAAGCCCCTCACCGAGCCCTCGATGTATTCGTCGGTGAAGGTGATGTCAAGTTCAATGGCACCCCGGATGATACCACGGAGATGGCTCATCACCATCTGGCTCTCGTCGGGGGCGGGGTAGGCAGGATTCAGTCGCCGGCCCTGAGGCCGGATCCTCCTTCGGGCCTCTTCGGGGAGGGGCGTCACTCCCGTCATGGCCTCCAGGAATTGATCGTGGTCGGTGGGGCATGGCTCGCGGTCCGGAACCGGTTCCTTTTGTTCATGGTTCCGGTCCGGCCCTGGATCGGTGACCTGGATGGGGCGGTTTCCGAATAGGGGGTTAAAGATGTTCTTCTTCTGCTTGCCCATGGCCTGCTTCTCCCCGCGGGCATGTCTCGCGAAAGAGCCGAATTCCCTTGAATTGGGGATTTCAATTCTATTATAACACATGAAAATCACAAGCAAGGCACAAGGCGCATGGCGCAAGGGAAAACGGGTTTCTTCGGTTTTCCGTGAGCCGTGCGTCTCGTATCCGGGCGTCCTTGATCAATCTGAAGACAGGATTCTGAGTATCCTGTCAGCCTATCGCGAGAGAAATCCTATGCCTCGAATGGACGATTATGTACAGGCCGTGCTGCTGGGCAAGGCGGCCCTTACGGGGGCGACTCCGGACCTCTTGGCCCGGCTTGCCGGTGCCGAGATAAGGAAGGAGAGCGCGGAAAGCGTATCCCTTCTCGTCCCTTTCCTGAACGACGAGGTGTCCGTGACATGGGACGATTTACGGTTTCAGTCCACCCGGTCTGGACAGGAGCCGCCCATCCAGCAGCAGATACTGCTTCTCCATTACCTCAAGGGTGCCTGGGCCTCAGGCGGTGCCGTTGCGACCGGCCAATGGATCTCCTTCCAGGAGATTCCCGACGGGAGGTTCTATATGGATGCATTCCAGAGGCGGGCGAAGAATCCGCTGGTCCAGGCCTTTGGCGAGAAACCGGAACGCCTGATCGGGATTGCCGGGGATGCCTACGGTGCGGTTCCCCTGGATCAGGGCGATTTCTCCGTGGTGGTGAAGGTCTTGCCGCTCGTGCCCATGGCACTGGTTCTCTGGAGGGGGGATGAGGAGTTTCCGCCCGAAGGGAACATTTTGTTCGACCGGAACATCTCCGCGATCCTGTCCGCGGAGGATATTGCCTGGCTTGCGGGCATGGTGGTCTATCCCCTGGCGGGGATGGCGACACAGAGAATTTGATGGTCCAAGGTCCAAGGTTTCAGGCGCGGGGAAAGGGCAAAGAGCAAGGAACAGACCCAAAAGAGCATCCCTCCCTTTGGCAAAGGGGGGCAAGGGGGATTCAAGGAGGAGGATATGTCAGGCGACAAGCCGCTGGTCGGTGTGATCATGGGAAGCGTATCCGACAGGGACGTGATGCAGGGATGCGTGGAGACCCTGAGGGAACTCGGCATCCCCCATGAGGTACGCATGCGTTCGGCCCATCGCATGCCTGCCGAGACACGCACCTACGCTGAGACGGCTGCGGGGAGGGGGCTGGAGGTCATCATCGCTGGCGCGGGGTGGGCGGCCCACCTGGCCGGCTTCATCGCCGCCCATACGACCCTGCCTGTGATCGGCGTCCCCATTGATTCCTCTCCCCTTCAGGGCCTGGACGCACTTCTCTCCACGGTCCAGATGCCCCCTGGCATTCCCGTTGCGACCGTAGCCCTTGGCAAGGGAGGGGCAACGAACGCGGCCGTGCTGGCGGCCCAGATCCTCGCCCTCAAATATCCTGCCATAGCAGAAAGGGTGAGAGGGCACCGAAAAGATCTGACGAGGAAGGCCCGGGAGCAGGCAGAGGACCTGAGTATGTAAGGTTTCTGATGCCCCCCTCCATCCTGAGAATCGACGAAACAAAAGAGGTTGAGACCCTCCTGGCGCGGGCGGCCCAGGTCGTTCTCTTCGGAGGCGTGGTCGCCGTGCCTACGGAATCCTTTTACGGCCTTGCGGTCAATGCCCTGGACGAGCAGGCCGTCCGGCGGCTCCTGCAGGTCAAGAAGATCCGCGACCGGCACCCAATCCTCACCCTGATTTCATCCAGAGAGGTCCTTGAGAGAACCGTGCTTCGTATCCCTCCCCTTGCCGAAGACCTCATGCAGGCCTTCTGGCCGGGGGGGCTCACCCTCGTGCTGGAGGCATCGGACGACGTGCCCCCATTGCTCACGGCAGGCACGGGAAAGATCGGGGTCCGCCTCTCCGGTCACCCCCTTGCCACGGGCCTCGCACTGGCCGTGGGCAATCCTATCACAGGCACGAGTGCCAACGTGACGGGGGGGGCGCCCTGTGTAACTGCTGAGGAAGTGCTCTCATCCTTGGGTGACGGGGTGGATCTCATTGTGGACGGCGGGAGGACCGAGGGGGGAGTAGGGTCAACGGTCCTGGATGTCACAATCCATCCGCCCAGGATTCTGAGGGAAGGAATAATCGGGAGGGTTCAGCTCCGGCCGTTCATTCCCGGCCTTTGATGGAATCCCGCATCACCGATCATTCCTCGTGCGAGTACTCCAGGTAGTCCCTGAGGGATGCGGTGGCATCACCGAACTCATCGATGTCGGTGTAGTAGAGGGCCGTGGCCTTAATGCCCCGCTCATCGATGAAACGGCTCATGGACTCCATGCCGGGGAAGAGCTTCTCAAAAGGCCCCATCACAATCATGAAGAGAACGATGAGGGCAATGCCCAGAAGAAGTTTGAGCCAGGAGGTGAGGCGCGAATCCCCCGTGCCCCCGTCTTGGAAGCGGGAGGTGGACAGGATGCCGGAAATGGAAGTGCCCTCACAGGCAGCACGCGTATTCATCAGGAACGATCTCCATACCCCCTCCCCCTCTCCCTCTCCCCCAAAGCGGGGAAAAGGGATGGGGTGAAGGGGAAAGCGTTTGTGTCAGATCCCTGCTGTGATTCCAGGGAAGATCACGAAGAACATGAGCCAGACCATGAATAATGAGAGACACAACTGGGTGCCTTGGCCCACCACATAAAGGGTCACGGGTTTCCCGCCCTTGAAGTAAGGCCCGAACTCACGGAAATTGGTGTCCAGACCGATGGAGGTGAAGGCCAGGGCAAAGAACCATTCTCGGAAGAGCCTGCTCCATCCCCTCAGCACCCCCTGGTTCACCATTGCGTCGGCCACATCTTTGCCCATGCTGCTGTCAATCAGGGAAAAGACGATGGATGCGGCTATGAAGCCCAGCACGAACTTCGGGAAACGGTGCCAGATCTCCCACCAGCTTACCTGCTGGCCGGGCGCGCACTCGATCTTGGCGCACCAGTAATAGGCCACGCAGAAGGCCGTGACGCCGATCAGCATGTTCTGGATCATCTTGATCGTGGCCGCCACATACAGGGCCTTCTCCCCGTAGAAGGCACCGGCCGCGGCCACGGCGCCCGTGGAGTCGATCGTTGCCCCCATCCATGCGCCGGCCAGGATCTCGTTCATGCCCACCAGCCTCGCAAAGGCGGGTTGTGCTACCATGCAGATGGCCGTGAAGACCATGGAGAGACCGATGGCCAGGGTGAGTTCCTCCTTTTTGGCCCTGCACGCCGCGGCCGTTGCAATGGCTGCGGACACACCGCATACGGACATGTCGGCCGAGATGGTGATATTCAGGGTTCTGGAAGGCATCTTGACGACGTTCTGACCGAACCAGTAGGTGAAGATGAGCACGGCGGGTGCGCAGACCCATGCGATGAAGATGCCCGGTAGGCCGATGGACACGATCTTGTTAAAGAGGATCTCCGCGCCCAGGAGCACCAAACCGGTCTTGATGTAGTACTCGGTTTGCACCGCAGGCTTCACCCATTTGGGCGTTCCCACCGTGTTGCTCACCAGCATGCCGAAGATGATGGCCCAGAGGGGGAAGCCGAAGCCGTAATGCTTCATGGTGTTCTGCATCTCGCCCATGTAAGCCAGTATGGCAAAAAGGAAGACGAAAAAGAACCCCACGAAGAACCGGCCGAAGGACGCCCCCATGATCGCCTGACCGATCCCGAAGAAGATGGCGAGCACGATGGTGGTCCCGATCCAGTAGGGGATGTGGTTAAAGGGCTTGTTGGAGGCCTTGGACTTGGCCTTGGAGGCCTTCTCGTGGGCCTTTAGCCACGCTCCGATTCCCTCCTCCGCGGCCTGGTTGAGCTTGGGGTCCTTGAATCCCGCTGCGGCTGCCGCCTTCTCTGCTGCCGTGGCCTTTGCCAGGGCCGCCTCATCCGCGGCCTTGGCCTTTTCATAGGCGGGCTTGGCCTTTTGGTTCATGGCGTCCGCCGCGGCCTTGCTCCTGTAAACCGCGTCCAGCGGGTTGGCACTCCAGCGATCTGGGGTCGTCAGGTAGTGCTTGATGGTCTTCGCATAGCCCTCATCCCTGGCCCGGATCTTTTTTTTGGCTGCCGAGGCCTTGTGCCAGGCAATGGTCTTGAACGGGGCCTTGGCCGCCTCCTGCTTCATGACCGACTTCTGCTTGTCGATGTTCTCCTGCATCTTGGCAGGGGGGCGTGGGAAGAAGATGATCATGCCGACGATCAGGATGATGAAACCTAGCCAGATCACCATCCAGTCCTCCTTCTTCCACAAGTCGGATATATTGGTTGTGGTCTTTTCCATGACGACATATTCATCGCTCTTGGGTGTAGCATTGGTGTTTACTGCCATATGACCTCCTTTTCTCGGGTTTAGGTGTCTGCAAGAGGGACATACCTGCCTCGCCACGGGGAACCTGGACTCATCGGTCCCGGTTTCCTTTCACAACAGCGCCGAATCCCTGCCTATCCTGATCCTGCATTCAAGCAAAGAAGGTGCCAGGATTGCCCGGCAGCGCTGCACTACCGAGACAGTTGACATTTCCCTATGATTCTGGTGTGTTCTCTATGTCTGGATCGGATCGGACATCCAGAGGATACCTTTGTGAGTGCTGCCATAGGGAAGCAGTGCTGCCCTGGGTAAGCGCTGCTCCCGGTATCCATGGGGCAGCGGGCCGTCCTCCATGCCTCTCCGGCGAGGGGCGAATGGAATCCATCCTTCGGGCCGGTTTGTCTGGTCCGGGTTTTGCAGTACCGGAAATCATGCAGGAGAGCGTTGGGCCATGGCAGATGAACATCGTAGTGTGACGAACCGCCCGGTTTCCAGGAGAAAGGGGCCGGCCAGATCCAGGCTCCAGCGGCGATTTCTGTTCGGGGTCGGGATGATCTTCCTGGG
>JAFGPH010000483.1 GCA_016926135.1 Deltaproteobacteria bacterium | reverse complement strand
CAGACCCGGGAGGTGGCCACGGGCAGCCTGGACCGATCCAACTGGTACAGGCACAAACTGGGCTGGAAGATGGTCTACAACGAGATGGTGGAGTTCTGGGGGAGCCTGCTGGAGTATACGCTGTACAGGATCAAGGGTCGTTTTGCTGAAGGGGTTCCCGGCAAATCAAGTTTCCTGGGCAGGCTGAAGCAGTTCCTCCTCTTCGAGATCGACCGCAAATTGCTCCGATAATGCCCATGCCGAGCTCACAGCATTCACACTTCGGACCCTATTGTCTGTTCATCCTCTTAGGTCTGTTGATCTCATGCGAATACGCTCAGGGTGCCGGGTCGTCTTTCGTTAGCGTCAAAGAATTCGGTGCTTTTCCTGATGCGACCTTCGTGAAAGGTAAATGGATCGGGACGGACAATGCGGATGCATTCAACCGGTGCGCGGCCCATTGCCGCAAGACCGGAATGACCATGTTGGTCCCTAAGGGCAATTACGGGTTGGCCTCAACGGTCTGGCTCACGAACCCGGAGATGGATGGTCTCAAACAAGCATCGATTACCGTAATGGGCACGAATCGAGGAGCATTCCTGGACATGCTAAACACCGCGAACCTCTGCGTGCTCCCCACCTTCAAGGCCGGGAAGATGATCCAGGCGAAAAAGTTGAATGGCACGCAGTCGGAACCCAACTTGATCCCCGTGCTTGGAATCAGCAACGGCAGGCAGGTGCACATCGAGGGGATTGGAATACACGGAAACAACAAAGAGGATTTGCTCTGCGGCATTGCCATCGGCAATGTAACCCAGATGGTGTCTATCAGGAATTGCAGCCTCCACAACCTGTTCGCGGGTGTTGTCTTCCCCGGGCTCAGACCCTCCCCGACAGAGAGCGTATCAGACGGCAACAACGATTTGCTTCTTGTGGAGTTGTCCACTTTCGAAAATGCCTATAACATCGTGTGTGCCGGGACGCAGCCCTTTTCCTGCGCGTACCGCTCCAACCGCTTTGCAGCCACCCGCTCAATCTTCATGGGTACCCTTATGACCAATCATTGGGGTCACTCGAGGGGCTCCCACAGGTTCACCTCCAACCTCTTTGGCTCGAAAAAAGGGAAGTGCGAAGAGCCGATGGTCTATTTCGACCTTGCCCTGAACGAGGTCACGATTGACAGCAACCACTTTGAAACAGGATTCGGGCGTGGGATTCCGGAGGTCCTCCTGAGGTCGATGCCCAAGGGAGGGAGCAGGGGCCGCACGGAGCGGATGGCCTTTACGAACAACATCGTAAACTTCATGAATGTAAACAAAAACCCCACCAAGCACCGACCCCTTTTTGACGTCATGACCGGCAGCCCTATGATCATCCAGGGGAATCATTTCCGCCTCGGTACGGCAGCCCGGATCAAGGCCTCGAATGCCGTCATGATCGGCAATACGTTTCATCTGGCCGGGCCGCACGATCTCTCGATCTTAAGTGAACGCCATGTGCTGGCGGGTAAGCCAGGCGACGTGCTCGCGGGTCGCTATGATTTCAACCATTTCATCCGCAGAGACTCCAAGGTCACGATTCGCCTCCCTTCGGGAGAAGTGCTTACGAGAGGCAAGCACTACCGATTGCATTTGGACGAGAATGCCTTTGAGACCACGGCCGCCGGAAAGCGGGAGATCGACAGGGCTGAGGCCGTTGAACTGCTTGTAAGCTATTCAGCCAACGACGCGGTCGGCATCCGCCAGGAGGCGTGGGGCGGCAATGCATTCAATCCGCCCCACGGCTGGCAGGGACGGACGGCTGTGTCGCTTGGTAACAAGATGGTCGGCAAGGATGACAGAGGAAAGATGGTAGAGGGCGATCTCCGAGGCCTCGCCGGGAGAGGCTATGGGGGCGATGGCAAAAACCGACAAGCAGACTGAATCGGTGTCGATGGAGGGGGGTTCTCCGAGCGAATCGGCGCCAGGACGTGATGCGATCCCTGCTCCCAAGCCCAGCCGCAGGAGGGCGGTCGCATGGACGCTCGGATTCTCTTACAGTGCCAAGGTTCTCATTATCGTGAGAACCCTGGTGATGGTCCCCCTTTACCTCCGCCACATTAGCCTGACGGAGTATGGTGCATGGCTGGCCACAGGGGGCGTCATCTCTTTTCTCACCGTGATGGATTTCGGCCTGATGGGGGTGATCGCCCAGCGGGCGGCTTTGGCAAGCGGTGCCAACGACAAGGAAAAGCTCGGGGAAACCGTCGGAACTGGGATGATCGTTGCTTTGGTCCTTTCTTCGGGGCTTACGCTGGTTGCCCTGGCCCTCGCCCCCTTCGTGCCGCGCCTGATGGGGGTGTCGGGAGAGGCGGCTCACCGGGTGCTTGTTTGCTTCGTCATGGCCGGAATCGCCAACGGGATCAGCGTGCTGTCGTTCGCGCCGTCGGGTATTCTCCACAGCCTTCAGAGGACTTTCATCTCGGGTCTGCTCCTGCTTCTGGCAGAACTCGCCAATCTTGCCATAACCCTGTGGCTTCTCCTGGCCGGCTGGGGCCTTTACGCCATTGGCTGGGGACTCTTGGGACGTGCCCTGATTCTGTTGATCGGGAACTCAGGCTGGTGCCTTCAGGTGTGTCTCCGGCAAATGGGGCTGCGCATTCGATGCACCTGGGCCGAAGCCGGATTTCTGTGGAGCCGATCCGTTTACACCATGGCATCCCGAACGGCATCCGGCATCATGTCCGGCCTGGACGGCTTTCTGATTGGGGCGTTGATCGGCCCGGAAATCGCGGGGGCATATGTATTGACAACCCGCGCCCATGACATCGTTCGATCCTTCTACGGGACCTTTGCTGCGGCCTTGATGGCGCCCCTTGCCAATCTTCGGGGTGAAGATACCCCTCTTCGGTTCAAAGAGATCGTGGTGACCTCTTTCCATGTCCAGATCACCTTTGCGGCCATCGGATTGGCGGGAGTGGTTGCCCTCAACCAGTCCTTGATGGGTCTATGGGTGGGAAAAGAGATGTTTGCCGGACAGATGATCAACATCCTGTTCGGGATCTGGGCCTTTGGGTGGGTGGTCACAGGGCTTTCTTGGAATGTCCTGTTCGCCCTGGGAGAGGTGCCAATGCTCGCCAAAGTCTCCTGGCTGGAGGCCATCCTGCGGGTAGGGCTGGCGATCCCTCTGCTGTTAGGCGTCGGCCCGGTGGGGGCCCCTATTTCGGCGCTTGCAGGCCAGGCGGCTGGTCCGTGCTTTCTGCTATCCACGCTCCTGATCCGGAAACTGCGGGTGAGGCTCTCGGAGCTGAGGCTCTTGGCCGTGGAGTCGATGAGGCGAATTTCGGTTCCGGTTCTTCTCGCAGCGCTCATTTCCTGGTTGGGAGGCGTAGCTGACCATTGGCCGCAATTTGCCGTTCAGGCGGCGTTCTACCTGGCTTCGGCGCTCGCTGCCACTTTGGCCTTTGATCGCAAGCTGTTGGGTGAAGTGCTGATTCCTTTTCGGGAGGCCAGGGTCTCTGCAGGGGTGTTTCGCCCTACCTCGTGAAGCCGTCGTGTCTGTCGTAGCAACAAAGTTCTGTTCATCGAAAAGGCCGCTGGTCTCGATCCTGATCCCGTGCTGGGGTTGCAGGGCGTTTGTCGCTGAGGCGATCCATAGCGCCCTGGCACAGAACTACGAGGCCATCGAGGTGATCGTTGTGGAGGATTGTGGCTCGGACGGCACGTATGAGGAGGCTTTGAAGATAAGAGATCCCCGCCTGCGCGTGTATCGAAACGAGAGGAACTTGGGCCAGTATGGCAATAAGAATCGGGCACTGCAGTATGCACGAAGTGATTTCATCAAAATACTGGATGGGGATGATCTGCTTGAGCCGCATGCCGTCTCGGTACTGATGGATGCCTGGCAGGCCGCCGGGCCGGGAACGGGGGTGGTATTTGGCCAGTTCGTCAGTATTGATGAAGGTGGAAATCGAGTTTCCAGACCCAGACGGTGGGGCATCCAGGGTCGCTGCAAGGGAATGGACGTTCTGGACTTGGTCACCCGCAAGGAATGGGCGGCAAGTATGTTCGGAAACGTGAGCCCCCATCTGTTCTTTCGTCCTGCGCTGCAGGCCATCGGTGGATTTCCGGACAACAATGCAGGGCCGGGAGACATTGACGCCTTTTTGAGGCTCCTCAGCGTGACGGATGTGTGCTTCACGGAAGAGGCCGTTGCGCGGTACAGGCGCCATCCCGGCGGGATGTCCGGCCGAACCTTCGGGGTGCGGGAGTGCGCGGATTATGTGGAAATGGTCGAGCGGCTGAGCAGGTACTTTGAAAGGCAGGAGCCGGTCCCGGCTCATCTGCGGGATCAGGTTTTCTTACGTCACTGGAAGGTGTGGGCGAGCACACATATCATCATGGCAAGCCTCCAACGGAAACTCCGCCGGCTCCCGAACCAGTTTGATGCCATCCGAAACCTCTTTGCAGAGAAAGGTTTGAGCAAGGAGTTTGACCGGATGATCTGGCGACGATTCCCAGCTTTCGTATATGCAAGTCTGGCTGCCAAGGCCCGAAAGTCGCTCGGGATGCCCGTTCACCCCGACCTGTTTTCCAGAGGGGAGGCAAGACGCCTCCGGCAAGGTTTTCAGATCGAGTCCGATAGGCCGGATCTGCAGGGCGCGGGGGGTGGCCAGTCATGAAAGCCGTCATCCTCGGGGCACGGGGTTTTGATCTGCTGGAGGAAAATCTCGCTGAGACATTTCACTACATGGGTCACGAAGCGGCGGTGGTGGATGTGTATCAGGACCTTCCGGTCTTCAGTCGGCTCGGCAAAAGAACGCTGCACACACTCATGAGAGCAAACTACGGCTTCAGCGTGCGGCTCTGGAAATCCGCAGCAAGAGATGTGGTGGAACATAATCCCGACCTCGTGATCGTGACGGACCGGGAGGTCGTGCCCGAGGCGATCGTCCATCTGAAGCAGCAGCTACGGGATATCCCGATTGTGCACCTGAATCCGGACCACGCCGGGAACCTTGGTCGCCAGTATATTCTGATGAGCCCTTACGACGCCCTGGTCACCAAAGAGCCGTTTCTGGCCGATTCCATAAAACGCCTTTACGGTGCCAAGGCCTTCTACCTTCCGGAGAGCTTCAACCCAAGGGTGCATGTAAAACCCGTATCGCCCAAGGCTACGGTGGAAGCTGATATGAATGTAGACCTGATCGTCATCGCAAGCCTCAATCCTTATCGAGTGCGGTTTCTGGAATCCCTCTTGAAGTGCCTGCCGAGCCATCTGAGAATCAGCATTTATGGCAGCTCAAAGCCGATGCCCTGGGTCGGGGGCAGGCTCCGGCAGTTCCACGGGAATCGATACCTTGTGGGGGCCGAGAAGGCTCGGGCTTTTTACGGGGCCAAGATCGCATTGAACACCATGCACCCTGCCGAATTTCACGGGGTTAACTGCCGATTTTTTGAGGCCTTGGGGAGCGGTGCCTTCCTGCTGACGGAGGACCGGCCCGTGATTGTGGATCTTGCTGTGCCCGATGAGGAGGTAGTCACCTTTCGAGATGTGCAGGAAGCCGCTTCCAAGATCCAGTATTACCTCGACCACGATTCAGAGCGACTGGCCATCGCCGAGGCAGGGTACCGCCGCGCCCTGCGCGACCACACCTATGAGAAGCGCATCGAGGCGATGCTGGCAATGCTGGACGGCGGGGCGAAGGCCGCGACATGAACCCATCGGAAACGGCCACAAGCAGAGCGCTCATGGGCGTTCCTTTGCATCAGCGCTCTCTT
>JAFGPH010000482.1 GCA_016926135.1 Deltaproteobacteria bacterium | reverse complement strand
TCCATATTGGGCATATAGGTGAGGGTGAACACCTCGTCGGCCAGTTCCCTCTTCTTGAAGTTCGCGAAAAGCATGACCGACTTGTAGCCCTTGTAGAGGGGACTGTCCGTTTCCACTGTGGCAGGCCTGACGATGCCCCCGCCGAAGTCCTTGATGTCCTTGAAATACAGCGTCTTGATGAGCATGGATGCCTCGGTCAGACACTCGATCTTGGTGGGAGACACCTTTTCTTTGTCCACCCACATCCTGAGCTGGTCATAGGCCACGGTCTTGGTCTTGGCCTTGAGGTGAAGGAGGTGTTCCTTTCCCAGGTCTTTCACCTGGGTCACGTTATACTCCTCTGAGTAATCCAGTTGCATGATGTCCGAGTTGTTGAAGACACCCCCGATGACCGACTGTAGGCTTGTGATACGCACCGGCTTTCCTACATTGGGGATGTAAAGCCACATGTTTTCTCCGAGCCGGAGTGTGCTTCGGCCTTTCTCGCTGGCAGGGGACACGAATATGCCCGCAATCTTGTCCCTCCCCTTTTTCACCGTGAAGAGGACGAATTCCTTCCTTCGCCCATCCGGTTCAATGTTGATCAGCTTGCGGTAGAGTTCATAGGATTCCGGGGCCAGGTTCCTGTCCACCTGCTCCAGGATCTTGTTTCTGTCCACGGCATAGGCCGGAACAGTAAATAGCAAAACCATGATTAGCATAAAGACTTTGAGCATGTTTTCCCTCTCCCTCCTCCGTAACTTCAATTCTTATTTTATCGCCTCCAAGGCTTTCTTCAGTGCCATTTCGGCGCTTCCCCTAAACTCAAAGTATCCTATCCCTTTGGCCGTCATGGCCTGGATCATATTTTTGCCGAATTCCCCCGCCACCACAAAGGTGACTCCCTTTTGCGCCAGAAAGGGTACGACCGAAGACCCTGCCCCCCCTTTGGCTGCCTTGTAGGGATTATCGATGGCTTCCGACAAGGCGCCCGTTCCATCAAATATCAGAAAATAAGGGCTGCGAGCGGCCACCCCGCTCACCTTGGCGGTAACGCTCTTTCCCTCCGCAGCCACGGCGATTTTTCCCCTGTCCTCGGCATAGGCCGGGGCAGCCAGCAGCAATGATAGAATCAGTAAAAGTGCTTTCATCGTTCAAAATCTCCCCTCTCAAACGGTTCCTTTCGCTCCCTTGCACCCTGCACCTTGTGCCTTGCACCTTTCCATCTACACATACCCCAGGGCCTTGATCGGATCCATGCGGGATGCCTTCAGGGCCGGCTGAAGGCTTGCCACAACCGCCACTGCAATCACAATAGCGGAGATCACCAGCAGGTCCTGGGGATTCACGGAGGCGGTGAGAACAATGTCCTTTTGCCTGCCGAATTCATAGGTGAACTTTGCCACGTTGATGACATAGATCATGGCGATACTTAAAAGGCTACCGATCGCTGCGCCGACGACCCCCAGGAGCAACCCCTCGAGCAAAAACATAGAGAGGATCCTGCTTGGCAGTGTCCCTATAGCCGCTATGGTCCCGATCTCCCTCACCCGCTCATAGACCGCCATGATCATCACGTTCATGATGCTGATGAGCACCACGGCGATGAGCATGAGCTTGATAAACAGGGTCATCATGTCGATCATGCGGGCGATATTATAAAATGGGGAAAGGTTCTGCCATGTGTGTACTTCAAACATGGGTTTCCCCTGCTTGCTCATTTCACCGGAGAGCTTGCCATCCAGGACCCTGAAGACCTCATCAAGCCTGCTGAAGTCTTTGATTCTTATCGCGATCTCACTGATCTCCTGCTCTTCCATCCGCAGAATCTCCAGGGCGTCCTGAATATGCACATAGCCGTCCCGCCCGCCGGGGCCGGTCGCACTCTCCAAAATCCCAGTAACCTTCAGTTGCTTTCCGTTGACGGACCCGTCTTTGTTGGTCGCAATCACGACCACCATGTCACCCACCTTCACCTTCATCCCCCTGGCAAGCAGCTCGGGCACCAGGATTTCTCCCTTTTTGAGCGTCTTTTCACCTTCCGTGATCCTGGGCAGGAGCAGAGGTACAGTTCGCGCCTCTTTCTCCGGGTCCACACCGCTCAGGCGTATGTTCGTGGTTTCCATAAAGTTGCTGAACATGCCGCCGAACTTGATCCTGAGGGAGTAGGCCTCGATATCCGGAATCTCTTTCAGCACTCCCTCGATCTTTTTGACGGCCTGGGGCCTCAGGTTCATGGTAAGGGGAAGGGTGTCGATGGCGGCCAGGAAGCCCTTGCGGTGAATCTGCATGTGCCCCACGAATGAATCCGTGATCTGGCCGATCATCATGTTCTTGAAAGAACCGGTGACGGCCATGAAGCCCGCCACGAACAGGACCCCAATGACGACCAGGGAGAGCGTCAGCAGGGTCCTCCTCTTGTACCTGAAGAGATTCCTTCCTGCGATCTTGATGAGGTTACCCATTGCTGCTCCCTCCCCCGTTTCTATTGGTCATCAGGACACCGTCCTCCATCCTGTAAATGGTCTCCGCCTCTCCGATGATGCGGGAGTCGTGGGTGGAGAAAACAAAGGTGGTTTCCAGTTCCTTTCGGATGTTTTTCATCAGGGCGAGGATACCCATGGCCGTGTCGTGGTCCAGATTGGCCGTGGGCTCGTCGGCAAGCACCAGTTCCGGATGGGTTACCAGGGCCCGTGCAATCGCCACCCGCTGTTTCTGGCCGCCTGAAAGCTGGTCCGGCCGCTTGTGCTGCTGGTCCGCCATCCCCACCGCCGCAAGGAGATCCCTTACCTGCTTTCGCCTCTTGGAGACAGGCACGTTTTGCACCATGAAGAGGGGGTATTCCACGTTCTCATACGCAGTCAGCACCGGGATGAGATTAAAGCTCTGGAAGATAAACCCGATGTGGGTGCCCCTGAAAATCGCCGCATCGGTCTTGCCGAAGCTCGACACATCCATCCCGGCCACGAG
>JAFGPH010000073.1 GCA_016926135.1 Deltaproteobacteria bacterium | reverse complement strand
GGCAATGGCCTCCAGTTCCTCTGCAAAGGCCTCGATCCGGGCCGACTGCAGGCTGAGGCCCGCCGCATGGCGGTGTCCCCCGAATCGGCGGAGGAGGGGCTTGAGGCGGGCGAGGGCCCCGTAAAGGTCGAAGCCGGGGATGCTCCTGCCTGAACCTGCAGCCACGCCGTCCTCTACATCCAGCACGATGGCGGGTCGATGGTATCGCTCCGCGAGCCTCGATGCCACGATGCCGAGGACCCCTTTGTGCCAGCCTTTGCCGGCAAGGACGAGGGTTCTCTGGTTTTGCAGATCGAACCTGCCGACCATGGCCTCCTCGATCTGATTCAGAATGGCCCGTTCCAGGGCTTGTCTCCGGCCGTTCAGTTCGTTCAGCTTCCTGGCCAGTTCTCTGGCTTCGGCATGACTTGCGGTGGTAAGGGTCCTGATCCCCGTTTCCGCATCGCCCAGCCTGCCCGAGGCATTGAGCCTGGGGGCCAAGCGGAAGGCGAGGTCATCCGAACTCAGGGTTGCTCCGGACCCCGGAACCGCGACTTCTCTGAGGGCCTTCATGCCGGGCCACGAGGAATCCCTCATCCTCTCCAGCCCGGAATGGACCAGTATTCTGTTCTGATCCAGGAGGGGGACCATGTCCGCGATGGTCCCGAGGGCAACCAGGTCCAGGTGCTGCCTGAGATCCGGTTCCATCCTGTTCCTGAACCAGCCCCCCTCGCGCAGGCGCGCCCTCAGGGCGACACAGAGAAAGAAGGCGAGCCCCACTCCCGAAAGTTCCTTGAAGGGGAAAGGGCAGTCCGGACGATGAGGGTTGACAACCGGGCATGGGGGGGTAAATCCCTCCGGCACCTGGTGGTGATCCGTGACGACCACCTGCATGCCCAGTTCACGCGCAAGGGCGATCTCCTCCCCGTTGGATATGCCGCAGTCTACCGTGATGAGCAGGCCGCCTCTGTGACGGGCTATGGAATCGACGGCCTGTGCGTGGAGGCCGTAACCTTCGGTGAGTCGATTGGGGATGTGACAAAAAACGGACGCATTCAGCCCGGTGAGAAAATTCATCAGCACCGCCGTAGCGGTCAGGCCGTCGGCGTCAAAATCCCCGTAAATCGTGATGGGGTCCCTTTGCTCCAGTGCCTTCACCACCACGGAGACCGCTTCTTTCATGTCTTTCAGGATCATGGGGTCCAGCAGGGAAGAAAGGCGGGGAAGAAGGAAGGAGTGAAGGGCCTCTTCGTCCGAGATCCCCCGGTTGAGCAGGATTTGTGCCTCTGCAGGGGTAACGCCTGTGCGATCCGCAAAGCTCAGGATGTCCGGAGAAGGGGATCTGAGTCTCCAGACCCTGGTCATGGCTCGGGCCTGCCGCGTATCCCCAGCATCTCTTCCACCCTACGGACATCGGCCGGCGTATCCACCTCGACGGAGTCGAAGCGGGTCTCCACCACCTTGATGCGAAATCCGTTTTCCAGTGCGCGCAGTTGTTCCAGTTTTTCCGCCGATTCCAGGGTTCCCACAGGAAGGCCTGCGAAGGTGCTGAGGAATCCCATGCGGTACCCGTAAAACCCCAGGTGCTTAAAGCGGGTTCCTGGGATTTTGGAGTCACGGAAAAAGGGGATGGGAGAGCGGGAGAAGAAAAGGGCATATCCCTGGGCGTCAGTGACGACCTTGACGCAGTTTGGGTCGTTCACATCTCGATCATCGGATATGGGGTGCATGAGGGTGCTCATGGTGATGCCCCCATCCTGGAGCAGGGGAGAGATCGTCTGGGAGATAAGCACGGGCCGGAACAACGGCTGATCGCCCTGAACATTGATCGCCACGTCGTCGGGCTGCAGTCCGATCTTTTGGGCCGCTTCGGCCACGCGATCCGTCCCGGAAGGATGGCCCTCGCCCGTCAGGAGGGCCTTGCCTCCAAACCCGTGGACGCAATCCAGGATTCTCTTGTCATCGGTGGCCACATAGACCTCGGACACATCGGCACATGACTTGGCACAGGTGTAGACATGTTGAATCATGGGCCGACCCGCTATGAGGGCCAAGGGCTTTCCCTGAAAACGGGTGGAGTCGTATCTGGCCGGTATGAAAGCGACAATATTCATGGCATGAAAGGAAACTTTCTGCTGGTTCAGGGTTCCGTGTACGTGGCACAGGCCGAGTCGGACTCCCATGCCGTGACCCTGCTGACCTTCACATGCCCGTTGTTCAGGTCCCTCACAAGGGAACGGAAGATATAACGGGCGATGTTTTCGGAGGAAGGACTCATCTCGTGGAAGGGCTGAAGCTCATTGAGGAATCGATGGTCCAGTTCCTGGATCACCTTTTCCGACGCCTTCTTGATCACCTTGAAATCGATGAGAAGCCCGTTGTTCTCCAGTTCTTCGCCCGCTACGAAGACCTCGATCTTCCAGTTGTGACCGTGCAGTCTTTCGCACGGACCTGCGAGGTCCTTCAACTGATGGGCCGCGGCCAGGTGGGAGACGACTTTCAGCTCAAACACGGAACTCCCCTCCGTTTTCTCTTCATGCCTCTTTGGTTGAGTCTTCCCTGTAAGGTCTGCCGCACTCGCTGCAGCGCCCGTCTACGATAATGCCGGTACACGTGCCGTCGGGACAGAGTATCCTGTCCTCAAAATCGAGACCGTCTTCCTGTTCGTGGTCGACCGGAGACGCTTCATCCAGGTGTTCTCCGCACTGAAGACAATAGTGACTGTGTTCGGGAATCACGGTTCCACATGCCGGGCAGGTCTTTCCTAGGATTTGCTTCTTACAGTGTGGACATTCCATGGCTCACTCAGCTTTTTTTGGAGGTGGTCACCTGAAAAGACGTAATCTGCTGTTTCACCCTGGTGCTCTTGCACTTCGGACACCTGAAGTTCTTCTTCTCATATTCTGAAACAGGGATAAGAAGGGTGAATTTCTTAGAGCACTTCTCACACTTGAACTCATAGGTCGGCATAGCGTACCTCCTTTCCGGAAAACAAAAAGCAGAATATCTACCTGATCATAGCGTTTTCGTTGGTTTTGTCAACAACGTCCTCGTATCATGTGCCATAAATACGCGCCCATCACGAGGGCCTTGGGGGGTGGTCTCTCAGAAACGGTAATAGCTTAACCATTCTCGGTGATTATTCAATAGTGGTGAACTCCTCATTGACAGAAGCAGGATGCGCCGGTACAGTTCGTAATCGTTAAATGTCTGACCCATTTCCGGAATGAAAAGGAGTAGAATGGGCCGGGGCAAGTTCTATTACGGTTGGATCATCGTTGGGGTCGGACTTGTGTCCATGGCCTTCTGGTTTGGGATCCGTTCCAGTTTTTCCGTGTTCTATGTGGCGCTACTGGAGGAATACCCCTGGAGTCGGGCCGAATCGGCCGGCGTTCAGTCCGTGGCCCTCATGGTGTACACGGTGCTGGCCCCTCTTGTGGGAGGACTGATCGACCGTTTCGGCCCACGCCGTATCATCCTCCCGGGGATAGGGATCCTCTTTGCAGGGTTGATGATGTGTGCGTCGATGAGGACCCTGTCGCAGTTCTATGTTTACTATGGGGTGGTGGTGGGGACCGGCGTGACCGCCATCGGCATCGTGTCCTATTCGGCGATCCTGGCCCACTGGTTCGAGAGGAAGCGGGGTCTGGCAAGCGGCATCGCCGTGTCCGGCATGGGGCTCGGCACTTTCCTCCTGGTGCCCCTGTCCCAGTATGTGATCAGTTCCTACGGATGGCGGATGACCTTCATGATCATCGGGGGTCTCGCTGTAATGATCCTTTTTCCGTTGAATGGATTTTTTCTGAAACACAAACCCCGGGAACTCGGGCTTTGGCCGGACGGCTGGAAGGGGCCGGATCCCACGAAAACTGGAGGCGCTGAAACGCCGGATGTTCCGGAAGCGCAGTGGACCCTCAAAAAGGCCATGCACACAGGCCCATTCTGGGCCCTTGTGGCATTTCCCCTCCTGGCGGTAATCGGGGTCTACGTGGTCCTGGTGCATAATGTAAAATTCGCCGTGGACAACGGGATCGACAAGATGACCGCGGCCTCTATCTTTGCGCTTGCAGGGGCGGTCTCCTCCGTTTTCCGCATCTTCTGGGGTTGGCTCTCTGACCGTATCGGCAGGGAAGTCACCTACACGATGGGCATGATCTGTATATGTGCGGGGGTGTTGTTCCTCCTCATGCTGGAAAGACCCGGAGGAGAAGTGTTTCTCTATCCTTTTTTCTTCTTCTTCGGGATGGGGTGGGGGGTCACGGCCCCCATGTTCATGGCGACCGCTGCAGACCTTTTCAAGGGAGGGACCTTCGGTCTCATTTACGGCATCGTGGAAGGGGCCATTGGGATGGGTGCGGCCCTGGGGACCTGGGCAGCAGGGGCGATCTTCGACCGGACCGGGAGTTACGCCTGGGCCTTCGGATTGGCCATGGCCGCCTTTCTTCTTTCCTGTCTGTGCATGTGGGTGGCCGCTCCCAGAAGGCTTCATCCGAGAAGCAATGATCTGAGGGCCTATCCACGAAAAAGGAAGACCACAAAGTCCCCCTTTTCCAACGGGGGGAGAGGTTAGTTGCGGATAGGCTCTTTACCATAAGTATAATTCCTTGACAGAAGGGCGCTGTCATTTTAAATAGCTGCTATAAGTCTGACATATGTATTATCTTAACCTATGGGAGAAGACGAAGTCGGTCCATAGGGGATGAAGGGGTCAGAGATGGCTGTTTTAGTGGAAAAGCCCAATGAGCCGGACTCCGTCACGTTCAGCCCGCTCAAGAAGAATAGGTATTCCGATCAGATCGCGGAGGTGATCCGGAAAAAGATCCTGGGGGACCGCCTGGAGACCGGCACAAGCCTCCCTTCGGAACATGAGCTTGCACAGGGGTTCCAGGTGAGCCGAACCGTGGTCCGGGAGGCGTTGAGGATCCTGGAGATCTCCGGGCTCGTAAAGGTCAAGAAGGGGCCTTCAGGAGGGATCTTCGTTTCAGACGGCTATCATGTTCCCATCCGGAAGTCCCTGAAGAATATGGTCGCCTTGGGCCAGGTGTCCATAGATCATCTCTTTGACGTTCGTCTGCTGATCGAGCCCTATATCGCGAGAGAGGCGGCCCGCCATGCCACCGATAGAGACGTCAAGACGCTGGAAAGGATCCTGAAGGATTCGGTCGCCCATATGGACGATCCCTTACTGCTCAAGAGGAACAATCTCAACTTCCATCTTTTGCTCGCCAGGGCATCCGGGAACCCCCTTTTCTCGATCCTGCTGGAATCGGTGTTCGAACTTCTTATAGAGAGTTCCCTGGATTTTTTCGAGTCCAACCTGGAAAGGCATTTCCATGAAGCCCATGAGAAGATCTTCCTGGTCATCAAGCGCAAGAAGGCGCAGGAGGCTGAAAGGCTCATGAGGGAAGATATACTGGATGTGCGGCAAAAACTGAAGCAATTCAAAGAAGAAAAGGAGAAACCGGGAACCCGTCCCTGAAGCGGGCGGAACCTGCCCGGCCTGACGCGCCGGAGTTTTGTAAGGAACAGGGGGTCAAGATGGTCACCGTCCTGGTTGTCATCGCTGCTCTGGTTCTGGCCGTTCAGGCCTTTATCGGACTCTCTTTTTTCATCTCCTGCCTATGGGAGCAGGAGAGAAGGGCATCGCTCTTCGCCGGTCTCCAGTTCGTGGGGATGCTGGCCCTGCTCGTTTGCTTTCTCATGCTCGCTGCCTGCGGTTTCTTCCATAGGGGACTGGGGCTCTTCCTGCTCATTCTCGGTTACGTGCTCGGCGGGGCGGGAGCGTATTTCTTCCTGAGAAGGACGGGGTCGAATCCGAGGGCCGTTCAGGGAACAAAGGGCCGCATCCACGGCGAGGTGATGCGGTTCGATGAAAGGGAGCAGGTCTTTGCACGGAACCGTTCTCTTCCACCTGGATCGGAACAGTACAAGCGATTTTACGAAGAGCATCCCGGATACGAGGCCTTTGATACGCGCCGACGTGAAAGGGGTGGGCCTATCGGTCATCCCGGCACCATCGACAGGCCTCATGAAGAGCCTGACGTGGCCATGACACTGGCATCTCAGAACATGTGTCTCTTCCTGTCCACCCCGGAGAAGGTTGCGCCCGAACCCCACTTCTTCCTGAAAGAAAAGGTGAAGGCGAAAAAGGTCGTTCTGAGCCCTGAGGAGGCGAGTGAAAGGGTAAAGGGCTATGTATTGCACCTGGGGGCCTCCCTCGTGGGTATCACGGAGATCAACCCCCTCTGGATCTATTCCCGGAGGGGAGAGATCTTCCATGAGAACTGGGAGGACTGGGGAAGGGAGATAGAAATCCGGCACAAGTATGCCATCGTCTTTGCCGAGGAGATGGACTTCAGGTTGGTCGGCACCGGACCCCATACACCCACGATGATGGAGAGCATGGGGAACTACGCAAAGGGGGCCTACATCTCCACGCAGGTGGCGGGCTTCATCGCCAACCTGGGCTACTCAGCCGCCGCCAATCACCTCCGCCATTACGACGGCCTGATGGTGCCCTGGGCCGTGGACGCGGGTCTGGGGGAATTGGGCCGGCTCGGATACCTGATCACCAAGGAACTGGGTCCCCGGGTGCGGTTGAGCGCCGTGACGACCGATCTCCCGCTCGTTCCCGACAAGCCTGTGGACATCGGGGTGGAGGATTTCTGCGAGATCTGCAGGAAGTGCTCGGCCTGTTGTCCCTCCGGATCCATTCCTGTGGAGGGACAGACGGTCGTCAACGGGACCTTGCGATGGAAGCTGAACGAGGAGACCTGTTTCGAATACTGGGGCAAGGTGGGCACGGACTGCAACGTCTGCATGAGGGTCTGCCCCTGGAGTCATGCTAGGACCTTCCCCCACCGGATCATCGTGGCCCTCATCACCAGAAACAGGCTGGCCAGGCGGGTTTTCTCGGTCATGGATGACATTTTTTACGGGAGCAAGCCCAAGGCCAAGGCGCCGCCTACATGGGCTCGATTCGACGGAAGGTGATGAAGAAAAGAAGGGAAGGGGGGTGGTGAATCGTCCGGCAGGGGATCTGTGTGCGGATTGAACAGGGACAGGCAAAAGGCTTTTTCAGATCGTACATCAATCTCTGGAACAAGGAGGGGGGAAATGAAGAAGGGGATATTTTTTGGGGTTCTGGCAGGGGTTCTGGCGGGTCTGCTGGCCGTGGCGGATACAGAGGCCGTCCGGGCACAAACCATCGAACTGAAACTGGCCCATTTCATGTCACCCATGCACGTGCAACACGTGAAGTCCTTTGAGCCATTTGCCAAAAGAGTGGGGGAACTGACCGGCGGTAAGGTGACCGTGAAGGTGTTCCCCGGGGGCGCCTTGGGAGGGCCCACACAGCTTCCCGATGGGGTGAAGGCGGGCATTACCGATATCGCATTTATCATTCCGTCTTATACGACTGGCCGTTTTGTCCGCATGTCGGCCCTGGATCTCCCCTTCCTTTTCAACAGTGCGGTCCATACCACAAAGGTCATCTACGATGTTTTCGACAAATACATTGCAGCCGACTTCAAGGACTACAAAGTACTCTGGCTTTACTCCTGCGGGCCCGGCCAACTCCACTCGGCCACGAAGCCCCTGAGCAGGCCGGAAGAGCTCCGGGGGACTAAGGTGCGGGCCCCCTCGGCTTACATGAGCAAGGCCCTCACCCTGCTGGGGGCCAACCCGGTCAGCATGCCCATTTCGGAGCTCACCGTGTCCCTCCAGAAAGGGGTCATTGACGGGATGCTGACCCCCTTCAGCGCCCTGGCGGACTTCCGGTGTTTCGACCTGGTAAAGCACATCGCGGAGGTGGACTTCTATGTGTCGCCCATGGCCGTGGTGATGAACAAGGAGAAATTTGCATCCCTTCCCGACTCCGCCAAGAAGGCGATCGATCAGGCTTCCGGGAAGGCCTGGGGCCTTCACGCCGCCAAGGTCTATGACGAGCACGATCAAAACAGCGCAAAGGAGGGCAGCGCCAAACACAGCATCAAGATCGTGAAGATCACGGGCTCAGAACTCCAGAAATTCAAGGACAAGGTGAAGATCATGGAGGCCGATTGGGTGAAGGATGTATCCCAGAAGGGCATTCCGGGCAAGGAGATTCTGGATGCCGTGCGTGGCTCGGCGGGGAGGAACAAATAGACGGGGTAGGGGGATCTGCGACACAGGAGCCGGTCCTGGAATCTGAGGATTCGGGATCGGCCCGGAGTCGACCGGAGAGGCTTTCCATGGGGGAGAAGACCGGGCGAAAAGGCGTTGAGAGATGGGCGGCCCTTGTGTCTGAATGGATGGACCGGACGGCCAGTGTGATCCTGTTCCTGATGATGGTTCTCACCACGGCGGATGTCTTCGGAAGAAAGGTCTTCAGCGACTCCATTCTGGGCACGGTCGAGCTGAGTGAATTCATGCTGGCCTTGGTCGTCTTCTTCTCTCTGGCCCACACGGAATTCATGGATGGGCATGTGAGGGTGGACCTGGTGATGATTCAGTTCGGGCGCAGGACGAGGTCGACCGTGGACATGATCACCCAGTTCCTCTGCTTTTTGCTCTGCGCGGTTTTCACCTGGTCTACCCTGGTCTACGCCGGGAAGATGAGGCTTTCAGGCGATGTGTCCCAGGATCTCTGGCTTCCCAAATATCCATTCGTCTATCTGGCCGTCCTGGGATTCGCGGTCCTGAGTCTCACCCTGTTTGTCCGATTCCTGGCCTCCCTGAGGGAAACGTTGGAGAGATGAGTCCCGTCACCATAGGCATTCTAGGTATCGTGCTTCTGTTCCTGCTGCTCGCGTCGCGGATGCAGATAGGGTTTGCCTTCGCAGTTGTGGGTTTCCTCGGGTTTGCGGTGCTGACTTCCCTGAAGCCCAGTTTTTCTCTCATGGGCCTCGAACCCTTCAAGATCAGCGCTTCTTACGGGTTCACGGTGATCCCTCTCTTCGTGCTCATGGGCCAGTTTGCCAATCATTCCAATATGGGGACGGAGGCCTACCGCACCGCGCATCGGTGGATCGGATTTCTGCCCGGCGGCCTCGCCATGGCCACCATCGGGGCCTGCGCATGCTTCGCAGCCATTTCCGGTTCCTCTCTGGCCTCCGCGGCGACCCTCGGTATGGTGGCCATCCCTGAAATGAAACGCTTCAAGTACAGCCCCGCACTGGCCACAGGCTCCGTTGCGGCAGGGGGGACCCTGGGAATCCTGATCCCACCGAGCACGGTTATGATCATCTACGGGATTCTGACGGAGCAGCCCATCGGAACCCTTTTCATCGCAGGGGTCCTGCCCGGGTTGGTCCTGACCTTGCTCTTCATGCTCGCCATCTACATCCAGGCGAGACTGAGCCCCGAGATCGGACCTCCCGGTCCGCGCTACCCCCTGAAAGAGAGGGTTCTCTCCCTCAGAGAACCCTGGGGCATCCTGGTGCTTTTCGTCGTGGTCATCGGCGGGCTTTACACGGGCTGGTTCACGCCCACGGAAGCGGCCGGCGTCGGGGCTTTTGGCGCCTTTGTCATTATGATGGCCAAGGGAAGGCTCACGTGGAAAGTGCTGAAGGATTCCCTGGCCCAGACGACCCGCACCACGGCCATGGTTTTCCTGATCCTCATCGGGGCCCACATCTTCGGCTACTTCCTGACCCTCAGCCAGATTCCCGGCCACCTGTCGAGCCTCGCCGTGGAGGCCGGCCTCAACAGGTACATCATCATGGGGTTACTGGTGGTGGCCTACATGATCCTGGGGTGCATCATGGAGGGCTTGGCGATCATGGTGCTCACCCTGCCCATTGTCTTTCCCATGATTCTCGGTCTGGGGTTTGATCCCATCTGGTTCGGCATTGTCATCACCGTGGTGATGGAGATGAGTCTGATCACCCCTCCCATCGGGGTGAACGTTTTCATTATCAGTGGGCTGGTGAAGGAGGTGCCGATGCATGTGGTCTTCAAGGGGACCCTTCCGTTTTTCCTGACCATGATTTTTTTTACCGTCATCCTGATCGCGTTCCCCGACTTGGCTCTCTTTCTGCCGAGGGCCATGGGGAGGTGAGGGCGGGCCTCTTGCCGTCAACGATGCGCCATGGGTAATGAAAGCGAGAAGACCATACGGGCGGCGGAACTCCTGAAACGACTGGAGGTGGAAGGTTCCCTTCCGTCCCTCTCGGCCGTCGCCCTCAAGCTGGTGGAATTGGCCTCTGATGAGGCCTGTTCCGCCAAGGACCTGGCGGATCTGATCAGAAAAGATCCCTCCCTCGCGGTCCGCCTCCTGCGGCTTGCCAACAGCGCCCTGTTCCATTCGCGCCAGCCTGTCACCACGCTCGAACAGGCCGTCGTGAAGGTGGGATTTCACCGTTTGAGACTGATGGCCCTTTCCCTGTCCTTGAGGGATACCTTCCCCATGGGAACGGTGGGCAACCTGGACTACGAGAAGTTCTGGCGCTCCTCCCTCTATCGGGCCCTGCTGGCAAAATCACTGGCCCGGCGCATGAAAACCTGCGGCCCGGAGGAGGCCTTCGTTGCGGGCCTCATCCTGGAGATCGGGCTTCTGATCCTCTTTGACCTCGTCTCCAGGGAAGGGGGGGGATGGGGACCCCCTGAGGAATCCATGGAAAAGGCCCTCGCCTGGGAGGAGGAAACGTACGGCGTGGATCACAGGCAGGTCGGAGAGGTGGTGCTCAGGGCATGGAAGTTTCCGCAGTCCATTCTGATCTGCCTCAGACTCCACGGCCCGGCGGCCGAGGATCCATCGAGCCCGGCCCTTGCCCGGGTCTGTGAACAGGCCGGGAGGCTTTCTGAAATTCTCTTTCGCGGTGAGGGGCGCTTCGATGAGCTCTTCCAGAAAGGCCCGCTCTATGACGACCTGGATCAGGAAGGGATCAGTGACATTCTGATCCATACCTTCGAAGAGGTGCAGGAGATCGCCAATCAGTTGAGACTGGAAGTGGATGGGGGGAAGGACCTGCTCACGATCATGGAAAAGGCCAACCGGGCCCTCAGCCGGATCTCGGAAAAGATCTCTGACTACGAGAGGAAGGCGGATGGCCTGCTCCCTTCCTTCGAGAACCTGGAAGGCCACGGCGAGGTGGTCAGCCAAACCCTTCAGGCGGTGGCACACGAGATCCGGAATCCCCTCCTGGCGGTGGGCGGGTTTGCCAGAAGGCTGGCCACCAGCCTGGATCCCTCCTCGGACGGGGGCAAATACGCCCACATCATCCTGGATGAGGCCCTGAGGCTGGAGAAGGCGCTCGACCGGATGACAACAAAAGATGCCAGAGTGGTGTCTCAACGTTGACTTTACCATGATGCCGTGCCCACAGGAACGCCCCGAGTACACACGGACGTTGTAAAGGATCCGTTGAGACACCACACTAGGTGAGCATGACGGCCGTCGCGAACCTTCCCGTCAGTCCCTCGGCCCTGTAAGAGAAGAACAGGTCGGTTCTGCACCGCGTGCAGATCCCGGCCACCGCGATATTCTCCTCTTCGAGTCCGGCCTCCAGGAGTTGCCACCGGCTGATTCGCCACAGGTCGAAATAGCTTTCCCTGACCATGAAGGACGTGAAGCTCTTCGGGAAAATCTGCCTGTACGACCTGAACTCTCCGCAGCAGGGGCCCAGGGACGGGCCGACGGCAGCGAGCATGCGACCGGCCCTGCAGCCGAAATCCGATTCCATGCGTGCCACCACGGATCCGAGGATGTTGAGGGTATTTCCCCTCCATCCGCAGTGGACCAGAGCGACAACTCTTCTTGAAGGCTCATAGAGGATGACCCCCTGGCAGTCCGCCTGCTTGACCATTAACGCCGTATGGGGACGGTCTGTGATCATGGCGTCGGCCCTCCGGTCCGGTCCGGCTTTCGGGGACGGGCTGCAACGGGATAGGACCAGGATCGATTTGCCGTGTGCCTGGTTCATGAACACGAGCTCCCGCGCGGCCATGGCCTCCCGGATGATCTCGATGTTTTGGGTCACCCGCTCCGGATGATCCCCGGTACTGTAACTTGTGTTGAGGCTGTGGTAGGGCCGGTCACTTACACCTCCCTGCCGGGTAAAGACGGCATGGACGAGACCGGGTTCTGCGGAGAGCCTGCGAAACTGCAGGACCGTGACCCCGGCGACTTCGGAGCGGGTCTCCTTCTCCGGGTCACCCTCATGGGGGGACCACAAAGGGCTCTCCTTTACCGCCATGGTCACGTTCCCGGAGAGGGTCGATGCCACTTCTTGAGAATGGGGTAAGGAATGAATCATTCCGGTGGGCGTCGGAAAAGCAGAGCCTTGGCCGTGCATCCCTGTTCGAGCCCGGACTCCGGTATGTCCTTGCCGCCCGGTTAAGAGGCAGAGAGCGCCACGACACAACCTGCCTTACTTACCGCTGCTTCCTTCCGGACCTGACGGGGTTCGTAATCGGCTGTCACGTGGGGTCCACCTCGTGGCTCGATGCGGCTCGGAAACCATGCCGGAGGGAGACTCTCAGCAGGGACTTTCGACCCCGCATAAGCGGATTTCGGGCTACAGGGCACCGCTAGCTCCCCGTCTAGCACAGCCAAGGC
>JAFGPH010000481.1 GCA_016926135.1 Deltaproteobacteria bacterium | reverse complement strand
TGAACTGCATGTCGTGGAGTTGCCGGAAACGCCCATTGAGGGCCATCAGTTCATCACGACTTCCTGATTCGACGATCTCTCCTTTCTCGATCACATAGATCCGGTCCGCCTCCCTCACCGTGCTGAGCCGATGAGCCACAACCAGGATCGTCCTGCCCCCCTTCAGTCTTTTTATGCTCTCCTGAATGAGTCTTTCGCTCTCCGCATCCAATGCAGAGGCCGCTTCATCCAGAATCAGTATAGAAGGATCCGCCAGGATCGCCCTTGCAATGGCGATGCGCTGTCGCTGCCCGCCGGAGAGCAGGGTCCCACGGTCTCCGACAATGGATTCATAGCCCTGAGACTGAGACAGGATGAAATCGTGGGCATGGGCGGCCTTCGCCGCCTCGATGATTCTGTCCATGCTCTCCCCCCTGTATCCATAGGCGATATTGCTCGCGATGGTGTCATGAAAGAGAAGCACATCCTGGCTGACGATCCCGATCTGTCCACGAAGCGATTCAAGGGTCACCCCCCGGATATCGATTCCGTCAACGACAATGCTCCCTCTCGTCACATCATAGAACCGGGGGACGAGATCCAACAGGGTGCTCTTCCCGGCGCCCGTGGAGCCCACGAAAGCCACCATTTCACCCTTCCGAATCGAGAGGGAAATATTTCTGAGCACCTCAGGGCCAAGCGAGTAGGAGAAATGCACACCCCGGAATTCGATCGACTCCCGGTGGCGAGGCAAAACCCGGGCACCTTCACCCTCACGGAGTTCCGGGACGGTCTGGAGGATTCCAAAGACACGGTCCGTGGCCCCTTGGAGGGTCCGAAGTTCATTATTCACCCTGGCAAGGCTTTTGATCGGGGAGTAAACCCTGGAGAAGGCATAGATCAACGACATGATTTCACCAAGGCTGTGATGGAAATAGACTTTTCCCACGATCAAGACTGCGGGGAGGATGAGAAACACCGTCGAGTCCATCATCGGCCCGAGGCCCAGGTACCACCGACTCCACCGCATGACACTCGCATAATGCCGGTCGACAAGGGAGTGGAACTTCCTGGACTCCTCCTGGCCCCTGCAGAAACCCTGGATGATCTTGAGACAGGAAATGGACTCCTGATAGGAGGCTGTGACATGGGACAGGGCCTCCTGGACGTTGCGGGAATGTTTCTTGACCTTCCTCCCGAATAGGCGAATTATCCCGACAATAACCGGCACCGAGACGAAGATGAGCAGGGTGAGACGGAAATTCATGATGAAGAGAAACATGAGAAAGGCCACGGCGGTGAGGGGGTACTCCACCAGCCCGATCAGGATGTTTGCAATCCGTTCCTGCATGACCGTGAGATCCGCCGTAGATCTCGAGATCAACTCTCCCAGCTTGTGTCTGTGGTAGAAGCCGAGGGGAAGCGAGAGGAACTTGTCATATAATTCACTCCGTATCGTCCTCACGGCCCTGTTGGAGAAAGCTGCGGCCGCTAGCTGGCTGAAGTAGACGGCGGCCGACTTGATGACAATCGAGCAGAAAGCCACAAGGGTAAGCACCAGGAGAAGACGGTTAGGAGAGATTTCCCGCACGATGACGATCTCAGTGCGCCGCCATGAGAGAAGAGAATCCGAATCAAAGGATATCCAGGGGATCTTCCAGCTGACCGGGTCGGAACCCGATTTCATTCCCTCATCGACGAAGGGCTGAAGCAGGTAAGCGGGAACGACGACAAAGAGCGCTGAGATGGCGGTCAGGACAAGGGCGCACACCAGGAGACCGCGATGGGCCTTGACGTAAGTGGCGATCTCTTTACCCAGGATTCGTTCCAGCATAAGCTCGCTTCGCGCTTGGAGGCCTGAGGGGAGGCATCCGTTTTTTTGGCCTCCGACCTCGAATCTCCAACGTTTTCTACAGCGCTCCGATCAGCCTCGATATGACGATCCTTTGCACCTCCGAAGTCCCCTCCCCGATTTCGAGCAGTTTCTGATCGCGGTAGAACCTCTCCACGTCATACTCTTTCATGAGACCATAGCCCCCGTGAAGCTGCACAGCGTGATTCGCGCATCGATACATGACTTCAGAACAGTAGAGTTTGGCCATGGCCGCTTCTTTGGTGAAGGGTTTGTCGTTATCTCGCAGCCAGCAGGCCTTATAGAGAATGAGGCGGGCACATTCGATCTCAAGGGCCATGTCGGCCAACTTGAAGGCATTCACCTGGAACGTGCCTATCGGCTTTCCAAACTGGACTCTCTCCCTGCTGTACTTCAGGGCAAGATCAAGACAGCCCTGCGCCCCACCCAAGCCCATGGCCCCTATCGAAAGGCGCCCGCCATCGAGAGTCTGCATCATCTGGTAAAACCCATGCCCTCTGGGACCCAGGAGATTATCCTTCGGCACGCGGCAATCATCGAAGAAGAGCATGCTGGTGTTCGAGGCTCTCCACATCAACTTCCCGTGCATTTCACGAGCCTCCAACCCCGGGGTCCCCGATTCGATGACGATGCATGAAAGCTCGCTCCGCCCGTCCTCCCGAATTCCGGTGCGACAGAGGGCGGTCACACCCGCCGTAATCTCGGTGGCCGCATTGGTAATGAAGATCTTGCTGCCGTTGATCACCCATTCGTCCCCCTGAAGGACTGCCGTCGTCTGCGTATTCCCCGCATCCGAACCGGCATTGGGCTCGGTCAATCCAAAGCCCCAAAGGGTCTCCCCCGCGCACAGCTTGGGAAGGTATTTCTGTTTCTGCTCTTCATTCCCGAAGTAATATAACGGGCCGATGCCAAGCGAATTCCCCGCCGCTACCGTCGCCGCATGCGACCCGTCAACCCTGGCTATCTCCTCCGTGGCAATAATGTAGGAGACATAGTCCATGGCTTGGCCGCCGTACTTCTCGGACACGAACATCCCGAACAGACCGATCTCCCCCATCTTTCTCATGGTCTCATGGGAGAACTCCTCTCGTTCGTCCAGCTCCTGTGCGACCGGCTTGATTTCCTTTTCCGCAAACTGACGCACCGAGTTTCTCAGGATATCTTGCTCCATGGAAAGACTGAAATCCATTTCCCGTTCCTTTCTTAAGGTGTTGACTCAAATGATCCGTTCAGTTACCCGATCACCAACCTCATCTGCTTCACGCGCAAATCCACACCCATCTTTGCGCACAGGGCCTCGATTTCTCTTCTCCTTTCGAGCCCGTTTGCCCTGAAAGAAATAATGATTTCCTGGATATGGTTTTTTCGGACGATTCTCTCCAGATCTTCCTTGCTGCCCAGCACCGGGTAGCCCATAACGCGCCTCTTGTACTTACGCGGGTTATCGTCGATGAATCCCACCACCACCAGTTCAAGGGCTTGGTTGTTCTCAATTTCCTTGACCACCATCTGCCCTCCCACACCCGCGCCGTAGATCAGCGCGAGGTTTCCCCGCTGCCTGCCCTTCTTTATCCCCTCATCCACAAGCCGAAAGGAAAGCCTGGAGAGAGAAATCAGGATCAACATCAGGACCCAATAGATGATGAAGACGGCCCTGGAGAAACTCTCGAACCGGTAAAGGAAAAGGAGAAGGAGCATCGCCAGCAGGGTCGCCGCCGTTATGCCCTTGATGTAGTCAATCAGATCACTGACGCCGGTGCTCTCCCAGATCCCCCTGTACACCCCTGCCACATAGAAGCAGAAGATCTGACAGGCCACCATGATCGGCAGCGACTTCAGGAAAAACCGGAAATTCTCACCGATCAGATAGTAGACGGGACCCTCGAAACGCAGCAGATAGGCCGTATAGTAGGCCATGGTGACCAGGACGAAATCCAGGAGAACCTCAAAGACCCTTCTTCTGTAAGTGAGTTGTACGATGAGAGGGGTCATGGCGCCGAGCCCGTTATGGGAAAGGATCGATTCCTCCGCATAGACCTTGACCCGTGCGAGGTAGATCCAGAAGAAAATCACGAAGAGCAGATAGAGAACAATCAGGACCAGGGTCGGCCCGATACTCAGGGAGGGAATAGCCAGGGCAATGAGTCCGGAGGCTACGGCGAAGGCATAGAGAACCAGAACGGCCTTTCTTTCCGAAAACCCTATGGCGACCATGCGGTGAGAAGAATGGTCTCGTCCTCCCTGAGAGATGGGACGACGAAAGAGCTTTCTCATGACGCTGACAAAGCCCGTGTCCAGAATGGGAATGAAGAGGATCAGGATGGGAATAGCCATCACCGAGAGCAGATGGGCTACGGTCCCGCCCATGGTCTTCCCGGCCCCGCCTGAAACGGTCAGGCAGGCTATCACGAAGCCGATGAAGAGACTTCCTGCGTCACCCATAAAGATGGAGGCAGGATTGAAATTGTAAACGAGGAACCCCAGGAGCGCTCCGAGGAAGGCGGCATTCAACAAGAGGATCGGGCCCGTGCCCAAGCCGGGATTCAGGTAATTCGTGAGAAAGAGGAAAACGCTGGCAATGGCGGCGACCCCGGCTGAAAGTCCGTCCATGTTGTCGAGAAGATTGAACGCATTCGTAATACCGACCACCCACACAATGGAAATGAAAAGGTTGGCGGTCCTGGAGATCGTCCAGTCCATTTTGAACCCGAAGACCATCAGGATGGAGGTGATCACGATCTGCGCAGCCAGCTTGTGCTGTGGATCCATGTTTACCAGGTCGTCGGTCAACCCCAGGCCGAACATCGCCGCAGCGCAGAGAATCATGGACAGGTGGGCTTGCCCCAGAATATCCCAGCCGAACCAGGATGCCGATGCAGCCCACACCGCTGCCGCTGAGAGGAAAATGGCGGCGCCTCCCATGAGGGCCGTCTCCTTTTTGTGCCACCGTGTGTCTTTCGGGACCGCCACATATCCCTTGGACAGGGCGATCCTCCTTACGACAGGGGTGATGCAGAGGGAAAGGAGGAACCCCCCCGCGCAGAGAAGGAAATAGTAATGGACAGGCAATAGGTTCATTCTCTCAACAAGATTGACGGCCTCGTTTTCCATCAGCGGCATGCCGGCTGAGTTGGATCTTCCGGGGTCCTTACTTCTTGACAGGCACTACCCTTTCAAGATGCCGGAGTAGAGAGCCGCGATGTCTTTCACCAGTCTTTCCTGATCGTATCGGCTGAGGGCATATACCCTCGCACGGGAAGACATGCTTCGGACCTGCTCCCTTTTCTCCCGTATGAAGAGAAAGGCATCGGCCAAGGCCGAAGCGTCCCCCGGCTGGACCAGGATGCCGCGCTGGGCCGCCCTGTACCCGCCGGGCGCGCTGCTACCCGATTTCCCCAGGAGATCCGGAACCCCTCCCACGGATGTGGCGACCACCGGGATGCCTGCCGCCATGGCCTCGATCAGGGTTACGGGCGTCCCTTCATTTCTGGAGGTGAGGGCGACCACATCCATGGCCCCGTAGATCCTGGGCATATCGCGCTGCCAACCGACGAAAGAGACGGAATCCTCCACCCCCAGGTTCTTTGCATACGCCGCGAGATCCTCCCTGAGTTCTCCATCCCCAACCACAAGAAACCTGAAGGAATCTCCCTGCCCCCTCTCTCTCAAGTTTCTCGCTGCGTCCAAAAGCATACGATGGTTCTTGATCGACGTCAATCTCCCGATGATACCCACGATGAGAATGTCCCCGGAGGCACTTTCGAGGTACTCCTTTCTCGCTCTTTCGCGGTACCGTCCTGCATCGCGGTAACCCGTGAGGTCGAATCCCAGGGGTATGACCTGAACCCTATGCGCATGAGCTATTCTGTATCGCTCGCAGATATCGAATCGCTGGAGAGGGCTGATGACCACGATCCTGTCGGTGAATTTGGACAGGCAACGCTCAATCCAAATGAAGATCAGGGTCTTCATGGGGCTGAAGTACCCGGAAAAAACGTGTCCGTGAAAGGTGTGAACAAGCCGGATTCTTCGTTTCCTTCCCCGCAACAGGTTCAGGCTCATGCCTGCAATACGACCCAGGGTGCCCGCCTTCGCAGTATGGGTATGGATAATGTGGGGATTGAAGTCTTTGATCACCCTCCTCAGATGCAGGAAAGATCTGAAGTCGTCAAGGAGAGAAATCTCCCTTCCGAGCCCTGAAAGCACCCTCCTTCCGATGCCCTTGGAGGTTGCCAAATAGGACATATCACCTTCATGGACACCCACTTTCCCACACACAAGTAGGGTTCGATAGGGCCCCTTCGACAGGGCTTCCGTCAAGAGGGCGGCCTGGATGGCGGGTCCCCCGATATTGAGTCGAGCAATGATCCGAAGGATTCTTATGGGTTCCAGATGGATCATCTCTCCATACGCATCATGAGATAGATCCCTGCAAAAGAGAAAACGAGATTGGACAACCAGGCGGAAAGAAGAGGCGGGAGAACGCTCATGAGACCAAGAGACCGCGAGAGGCCCAGCGTGAGGATGTACAGGAAACAGACCCCTATCCCTATGGACACGGCCAGGGGCGTCCCCCTTCTCTTCACCCCCAGGGCAATCGGGATACCCATGATCACCAGCACCACGCTGATAAAGGGGAAGGCCGTCTTGATGTTCATATCCACCAAATACTTCGTGTTGTCATAGCCTTCCTGGCGAACTTCCCGGGCATATCGCTTCAATTGCCAGTAGCTCATCTCTTCGGGCTTCTTCAGTCCCCTCACAAAGGACTCCGGGGTTTCAGGGATCTCCAGAAATAGGTCCTTCCTTCTCTCAACCCTGTAGCCTCCGCCTTCGCTCGACTCCAGAATGGCGGCATCCTCCAGTCTCCACCCCTGCCCATCCCAGGCCGCCCTTCTTCCCTCGATCTTCTTGATGAGGCGAAAGGAATCATCGAAAAAGTACAGAACGGGGTTCTCCATGATCTGGTTCTTGCCGTCGAAATGCCGGATCCAGTAAATCCAGCCCGGTCCCTT
>JAFGPH010000480.1 GCA_016926135.1 Deltaproteobacteria bacterium | reverse complement strand
TCGCCTTTACTCGCAAGAGGCTAATAACAGAGGCCCGTCCGTTCCCGCACCTGCCTCAGGGTGGGCAAGGCTTTTTCTCTCGCCTTTTCGGCGCCCTTTCGGAGGATCTCCCGGATGTGATCGGGGTGACGGGCCAGGTCCTGACGTCTCTTCTGCGCCTCCCTGAAGTGCTCCCGCATCCGCTCGAAGAGATCTTTCTTCACATCACTGTACTTGAGCCCGCCACGACGGTAACGCCCGGCCAGATCCCGCTTTTCATCCGAATTCAAAAAAAGAGAAATGAACGAGAACAGGTTGCATTTGTCGGGATCCTTGGGGTCTGCGACCGGTGTCGAATCAGTCACGATTCCGGCGATCTTCCGCCGCAGTTCCTTTTCGTCGCAGAAGATCTCCAGGGTGTTGTCATAGGACTTGCTCATCTTACGGCCGTCGGTGCCCACAACCGTGGGCACGTTGGGGTTGATCTCCGCCTCAGGGATCACGAACGTCTCCCCAAAAATACCGTTGAATTTGATGGCGATATCCCTCGTGATCTCCAGATGCTGCTGCTGGTCTTTGCCTACGGGAACCCGCTCCCCCTGGTAAAGAAGAATGTCGGCCGCCATGAGGACCGGGTAGGAAAGCAGACCGTGATTGGGAGCGAGCCCCTGATCCGTCTTGTCTTTGTAGGAATGGCTTCTGAGCAGGAGCCCCACGGGGGTGACGTTGTTCAGGATCCAGGTGAGTTCCGTCACCTCGGGCACATCCGATTGCACCCAGAAAATGGCCTTTTCAGGGTCCAGACCCAGGGCCAGGAAATCGATTGCAGCCTGAAGCGTACCTGCTGCGAGGCGCCCGCCATCGGAAACGGAAGTCATGGCATGGTAGTTCACGATGAAGCAGTAGAGCTCCGAGTGATCCTGATACTCGATCATCGGCTTCATCATCCCAAAATAGTTGCCGATGTGAAGATCTCCCGAAGGCTGGATTCCTGAAAGCACTCGCATGTTCTTGCCCCGTCAAAGGATCATCTGCGGTTTGCCCGAGATGGAATAGCTCGCTTCCGCGAGTTGCCAGAGGATCTTCTCAACCGTGGTTACCCTGTCGTCAAATGTGATGATCACGATTCGCTCTGCGGGGAACACGCTGTGTTTCAAAATTCCTTGAATGCTTTTGAGGGCAGAACCTACCCTCTGCAACGGGCTGCCTCAGCCGCTCATGAGGTTGGGAACCGTGAGTTTCACGATTTTACCGCCCGAAGGCACGGTGTCCTGCGTGCATCCGGCCAGGAGCAGCAAACAGGCCGCTCCGACAACAAGCCAGGTCCCTTTCCTTAGCATCGGATCCTCCCAGCGCAACCCCACGGCCGCAATCAAATTCGAACCGTGTGGGTTGAAGAAGGTTCAAAGGTTCATACGGCTCCGCCGGTTCCAAGGTTAACCCTGAACCTCTGAACCCCGAACCTCTGAACCTGTATGCGTCCGCACTCCAACATCTAGGCCAATTGCAGAGAAAGTACAGACTAAAGCTCTAACCTTCGCCGCCTTCTCCCTTCAGCCGGAGGGCGTCCTTCAGCCTCTCTCCCAGCGACCCCAGGGACTTGCCTTCCTTTCCCGCAAACCCTCGCCAGTCCGTCTCTCCGCTCGGGTCGCAGAGCGAGAGGCTGATCTTCCGCTCTTTCGGGAGAACCGCCTCGATCATCACATTCACGGAATCCCCTTCCTTCAATCGGTCGAAAAGCCCCGGCGCTCCCGAATCCGTGATCCTGGACTTCGGGATAAGTCCCGTGATCCCGGGCTCCAGAGAAACAAAACACCCGAATCTCTCCTTCCGTTCGATCACCCCCTGCAGGGAGAGCCCGACCTGGAACCTATCCCCCACCTCCACCCAGGGGTCCCCCTCGACCTCTTTCATGCTCAGTCCGATCCTTCTTCGAGCAGGGTCTACCTCCTTGACCATCACCTGCACCTCGTCACCGGGAGCCACGAAATCTTCGGGTTTCAGAACCCTTTTCCGGTAGCTCATCTCGCTCACATGCACCAGACCCTCCACTCCGGGTTCCAGTTCCACAAAGGCCCCGAAGGGGGTGCACCGGGTGACTCTGCCATGCAGCCGATCTCCCGTGTGAAACCTGTCCGCCAGATTCTCCCAGGGGTCACCCGTGACCTGCTTGACGGAAAGAGATATCCTCCCGGGGAACTTCCCTCCATCCGCTTCCTTACCGATGATCTGAACCCGAATCACGTCACCCTGCTTCACCACTTCCTCCGGCTTCGAAAGCCTGGACCAACTCAGCTCGGAGATGTGAACCATCCCTTCCACACCGGGAATAAGCTCAACAAACGCGCCATAAGGCATCAGCTTGGTGACCCTTCCATCAAACTGGGCGCCTGGTTTCAGGTCCTTCAGAAAGGCATCTCTGGACTTGGCCTGTTCGGCTCTCAGAAGCTCTCTCCGGGAGACAACGATATTCCTGCCGCCCTCCTCGAAGCGGGTGATGAGGAAGAGGTAGGTCTTTCCAACGTGTTCCTCGGGCTTTTCCGTGAAACCCAGATCGATCTGCCCCATGGGACAGAATGCCTTCCGGCTCAGGACTTCCACATGGAATCCCCCTTTGATGAGGCCTTTCACCTTCCCCTCCACGGGAACCTCTTTCTGAAAGGCGCTTCGGAGCGCATAGGCCCCGCCTGTTCCGGAAAGCCCCTTGGACAACTTCACCTCGTCCCCCTTGAACGAGACGACGAAGAGATCCAGCACATCCCCTACGGCATAGGGCATGGCCCCGTTTTCATCCAGGAGTTCCGCCTTCTCCACCACGCCGTCCACCTTGGTGCCCGTGTCGACAAAAACAGCATCCCTGCCGATCGAGATGATCTTTCCGTTGATCTTGTCGCCCAGGCGGATCGTTTCCTCCCTGCCTTTTTGATAGGCTTCCATGAGTTCTGCAAAGCTTGTCTCTTCGGGGACACCTGCCCCTACATCATCATCGGACATTCTCTCTCCTCCTCCAAACCGATCCTTTTCTCCCGGCCGTCCGGGTAGTTCCCGTTCAATGAGAAAAACTGCCGTCAATCTATCACATTCCGTTTCTAGGTCACAAAAAAAAACAGGGGGGGCCAATCGAAAAATCCTTTTCATATTGTCAGACCCCAATCGAATGTGACAAGATTCTTGGCCGTGCTCATTGGAAAGGACGGTGTGGGACGGAAATGGACGATCGCATTCGAACCGAACTGACGGAGATCGTGGGAAGGGAGAACGTGAGTGACCTTCTCATGGATCTGGTTTCCTATACCTATGACGCCTCGGACCACAGCCACAGGCCCGAGGCAGTGGTTTGGCCCATCTCCGCGGAACAGATTGCGGCAATCCTGCGCATGGCCAACAAGCATCTCCTTCCCGTCATTCCCCGGGGGGCCGGAACGGGTCTGGCTGGAGGCGCGGTCCCGGTGAAGGGGGGACTCGTGTTGGATCTCTGCAGAATGAACCACATCCTGGAGATCCGAATCCCGGACCGCCTGGTGGTCCTCGAGCCGGGGGTCGTGTACGCGGATCTGGAGAAGGCCCTGACCCCGTATGGGTTCTTCTTCCCACCCGACCCCGCGAGCGGAAAGGTCTGCACCCTGGGAGGAAATGTGGCGACCAACGCCGGGGGGATTCGGGGAGCGAAGTACGGGGTCACACGAGACTACGTTCTGGGTCTGGAGGTCGTGCTGCCGGACGGCAGGATCACGAAGACGGGCACGGACTGCATGAAATCCGCTTCAGGCTATGACCTGACCCGATTGTTCGTGGGGTCGGAGGGGACCCTCGGCGTGATTACCAGGATCACCCTCAAGATCAGTCCGAAACCCCCTGCTTCCAGGACATCGCTGGCCACATTCCAGAGCCTCAGGGACGCAGGCCAGGCCGTCAGCGACATCATGCACTCGGGGATCATTCCCAGCGTCCTGGAAATTCTGGATTCCAATTCCATTCGCGTGCTCCGGGAACAGGCCCAGGTTTCACTGCCGGAGGTCTCCGCCATGATCCTCGTCGAGACGGATGGGTACACCGGCGCGGAAACAACCTATCAGATGGACAAAGTCATCGAAGTCTTCGAGAAGAACCGCGCTACATCGGTTCAAAAGGCGGACTCCCCCCAGGAGGCCGAAAATCTTTGGAAGCTGCGCAAATCCATAGGGAGCCTTGCGGCCAAACTGAGAACCAACAACGTTTCGGAAGACATCGCCATCCCCATCTCCAAGGTGCCCGAACTCCTAACGGGAATTTCGACAATCGTCGAACGGCAGGGCCTGCCCTTCGTGGTGTTCGGCCACGCCGGGGACGGCAATCTTCACCCCAGAGTCATGTACGAGCGGTCGGATCCGGACCAGGTGAGAAGACTGCGCCGGGCCGTCGAAGAGATCTTTCAGTTCACCTGCGGGCTGGGGGGAAGCCTCACCGGAGAGCATGGAATCGGCGTTTCCAAAGCCCCTTATATGGCTCTGGAACACGACCCGGTCGCACTGGATCTCATGCGATCCCTGAAGAAGCTCCTGGACCCCAGAAACATTCTGAACCCCGGAAAGATGGCCTTGGACGACGCAGACCGGGGCGCGATGATGGACAAGGAGCGGCCCAATCAAGTTCCATGAAATCCGGTTGAAACCGGGCGAGAAAGAAATTTGCTGCGGAGGGGGGTAAACGGAGCCGGAGAAACGACGGGAGGCCGCTCACGGCCTAAAAAGCCGGAGACAGGCGACCTTTACACGCCGCAGGGGCCGTGCTTGTCATGCAGGATGGGAGGTAGACAGGCTGCACTGCATCGGGTTGGTCCGGTTCATCGAACCTCCCGCACCACACGGAATCCCGTGCTGGTAAATCGGCTTCCGGGATGAGCGAAGGCCCTGTTCGCAGAACGGCAAGCCTGGCCCGGACTCACCCAACTGCCCCCACGACGGATCTTTCCGGTGCCCGATCCGGGCCCTTCCGGATCCTGAACTTCCGTGCTCGGGTATTCCCCGTACCAATCCCGGCACCACTCCCAGACATTGCCGTTCATGTCGAAAAGACCCCAGGCATTCGGGGGGTATGACTTGACCGGAGCCGGACCATCCGTCCTCAGGCCTCTTTCCCTGGAATAACTTACGCACGGGCCTCCCCGTCGACTGTGATTCCCGAACATCGCCCTGCCACAGTCAATCCCCGTGCCCCACGGATAGGGATCCGACACCCCTGCCCTACAGGCATACTCCCATTCCGCCTCGGTCGGGAGCCGGTAGGATCCCTCACCGATTGCATTCAGCTTTTCCAGAAACTGTATGCAATCAAACCAGGAGACCCTGGACACGGGCACATTCTCGCCGGCCCCCGCCGGTCCCATCCCCTTCTTCCCTGTGATCGACCGCCACTGACCCAGCGTCACCTCGGTGGTCTGCATGTAGAACGGCTTGGTGAGGGAGACACGATGGAACCTCTCGCTGGCCTCTCGATGCGCCTCGTTCGGAGGGCTTCCCATGAGAAAAATACCGGAAGGGATCAGAACGAACTCCATGCCCGGAGAGTTTCTGAAAACCTTTTCCGCCCCTTTCACGGGGTGTGCCGTGAAGGTCCCGATCAGCAGAAGCGCCACAGCTACGCCGACGCACCAGAATTTCCCATGAGCTTTCACAGGCAATGGAGACTTTTCTTTCGACATGTTCAAATATCCGGGGGGATCCGTCATCGGATCCGGAGGGTCTAAAATCTTATAGAGGACCGAATCCGCCGGGTCAAGAAAAATGGTGGAACCGCTCCTCGTCGTCCGGAGAAGGCGCCACGGGAAGAGTCACGATGAAGGTTGTCCCCTGTTCCAAGCGGCTTTTCACCTCAATGGTCCCTCCGTGGTCCTGGACGCTCTGGTGGGCGATGAAAAGACCCAGTCCGGTGCCGTTGTGCATGCTGCTCTTGTGCTTGGTGGTGAAATAGGGGTCGAAAATCTTATCCACGATCGAGGGATGGATGCCGATTCCGTTGTCCGCGATTTCCACGCGGAGGCTTCCCCCACCCTTGGGGCCCTCTCGCATTTGGGTGCGGATGGCAATCTTCCCCCGCTCCGGTGAAAACTCAGCGGCATTGGACAGGAGATTGAGAATCACCTGCTTCATCTTTTCCGTATCCATCCAGAACCTCCCCGCCCGAGGATCAAAACGGAGGGTCACTTCGATCTTTTTGGCCTTCGTCTGAGGGGAGACGAGAAGAACCATCTTCTCGATCAGGTCATGAAGATCGCCCCATTCGAAGTGGGACTCCCGGGTCTTCACGAGATCCAGTAATTCCGTGATCAGGTTGTTCACCCGGTTGGTCTCTTCCATCGCGATTTTGTAAAAACTGTTCCGGAACTCCTCGTCGTCGTATTTCTGCGGCAGCAGTTGGATAAAGGTCCCGATGGCGGTCATGGGGTTCTTGATCTCATGGGCAAGCCTGGCGGAAAGATTTCCCAGAAACGAAAACTTCTCCGCGCGGCTCAGGAGGGCATGAGACCGCTTCACCTCTTCCATCTGTTCCTGAAGCGTTTTGTAAAGCCGCGCGTTCTCGATGGCGATGGCGACCTGCGGGGCAAAGATCCTCAAGGTTTCCCTTGTTTCTTCCGGAACCCCGGCCTGCCCCACCGCGTCCGTCGCGATGACGCCGATGACCCTGGACCTCGTGATCAACGGCACCACATAAATCGAAGAGGGTCTTCCGTATGTCAGAAGGGCATTGCCCTCGCGCAGACCGGCCGCCTTCACCTCGGGGATATACTCCGGCTTCCCCGTGCTGGCCACCCTCGCCAGCATGTTGCCGAGCTTTCCCAGCGGGACCCGATATTTCTTCACCGCCTCGGGAACCGCTTCACTGAAGCCTACGGCATGACTGAACTCCAGGCATTTCTCCTTCTCATTCACCAGCATGATCAGTGCCCTGTGGATCTGACAGGCATCATTCAGCAGGTTCAGGATAACGGTCAGCAGGGCTTCCAGGTCCAGAATGGACAGGATCGCCTTTCCGGTCTCCTGCATAGCGATCAACTGTTTTATTTTCCTGTCTAATTCAGAATTCAGACGGTTGACCTCTTCGTATTTCCGCTCGATCACCTGCTTGTCTTCCTCCATCTCGGCAATGATCTCCATAAGAACCGATTTGGAGGTGAACAGGCTGGAAAGGATCTCGTGAAATCTATTCCGAAAAGACCATTTCAGATGGTACTCACAGTAAGGGGCCCCCTCGAAAAAGCAGCATTTTTCGTGCAGGGTGAGAGGTTTGCCTCCCCAAATCAAGGGCATGAAGGTATAGACCCCCTGGTTGTTGAGGCATATATCCTTGGTCACCTTCATCCTCGTGTTCCAATGGAGCCTTACCAAGGCCTCGTTTCCCCTGTTCTGAACCACCTCCACCCTTTTGTTTCTGTTGAACTTATCATTGAGCTTCTGGGCGTGTTTCACCGCCTTTCTGGACGACCAGAGGGCCTTGACGATGATGCTCTGCGCATAACCCATCTTCAGGTTTTCAACTGCATGCCTGGCAATCTTGTACGCGGCCGCATCGTCTTTCAGGATCTTCTTGGCCCTTTCATAAAGCTTTGAAATCACGGAACAGGAAATCCAGTTGTTCGGGTCTGTCAGAAAGCCCTCCGTATCCGGCGATTGATCCAGTTCCGGATCCAGATCGCCCAGCAGTCCGGACACATCCCCGCTGTTGTGCGTTCGCACGTACTCAAGAATGGCCCTTGCGTTGATACAGCTCGTCTCCTTTTCCATATCAGCATGCCCCTTTTATGCCTGATACCACGGTTGTTCCCCTCAGTAAAGACCCTGACCCTGAACACCGGGCCGATGCGAAGTCCGACGGGTTCTCGAGGGCGGCGATGAAGATAGTTCCCTCCTTTCCTATGTCAAAGCTCGTGCCAAAACCTCAATCCCCGAATGCATGGCATTTCCTGTGAACGATACATCAATCTGCACAAAAAACTGTGCACACGTGCACATTTTTTAGTGCAGTAAATACAAACCAATGGCTGTATATCCACCTTCTTGACTCCATTCGGTTTCTGTGTTCATATGAATCAATACGCGCGTCAGCGGCAAAACTCAGGTCGGCCCCGGAAACAGAAAATGACACACAACATTTCGCCAAAGGACCTGCGCCCTCAGGAGCGATCGTGCCGATTGGATCGGGGGAACCATAAACCGGATGAATAAAAAAGCCACCATTCTGGTAGTCGATGATGAATTCGGGGTGCGGGAGTCCTTCAAGATGGTGCTGAAAGACTCCCACATCGTGCTCCTGGCGGGCACGGGAAACGAAGCGGTAGAACTGTTTACGAACAACTCCGTAGACCTCATCCTGCTGGATATTCTTCTACCGGACATCGATGGTCTCAGCCTGTTGGAAAAACTGAAGGCCATCGACCCGGGGCCGGAGAT
>JAFGPH010000479.1 GCA_016926135.1 Deltaproteobacteria bacterium | reverse complement strand
GCTTCATCCCAGGTGATCCTCTCCCAGCCCCGTCCGGCCCTCTTCATCGGGTATTGAAGCCTGTCAGGCGAATACACCCATTCAGGGAGGGCTTTACCCCTGGGGCAAAGAACCCCATCGCTGATAGGGTGCTCTTTCATTCCTTCCACCTTGACCAACTTGCCGTCTTCAACGGTCGCGTCAATACCGCAACTGTTGATGCACAATATGCAGTCAGATTTGATGACTTCCCGGGTCATGGCTCATCCCCCCTGTTTTGATTGACCCTTATTTCCTGCTCATCCGGAAGCACCGACCCGATGTTATTCAGCATGTACCTGGAAATGTTCCCGGCAATCGGATCACCGGAGGCGAGGATTGAGGCCCTTATTGAGTTTCAGCATATGAAACTCATACTCATAGTATAATTTTTAGCACCTCTCCGGCTGAGGTGTCAAGTGAATTGTCATGCCATATTGAAATAGCTACATTTTCCAATTGACAGCCTGCCAGTCCCATAGTAGTAATATTTTGAAACTTTTTTTCGTATTGTGAAATCCCACCATGCCTCACGGAACCTGGGAGCTGCATTTTATGAATGTGCACAAAGAGATCTCCACCGGCCGGATTGTGGAAAGAGGTGCCGAACTCGCTTCGGACAAAGTTGCCGTTGTTGATGGTGAACGTCGGGTCACGTACAGGGACCTGGATTCCCTGGTCAACTCCCTGGCAGCCACCCTAACGGAAATCGGTTTCAAGAAGGGGGACCGGGTCGCCATTTACATGAAGAACTCGATCGAGCTTGTGATCGCCTTTTTCGCGATTCAGAAACTCGGCGTCATCGTGGCATGGGTCAATCCGAATTACCGGAGGTCAGAGTCCCAATTCATCCTGCAAAACAGCGGAGCCAGGGGGGTCTTCATTTTTCAGGAATGGGAAGGCTACGGCTATTCCCAGGCGATCAGCGAGATGAGGGACGAACTTCCTGCATTGGAGTGGGTATTCGTCGTGGGTGAAGGCCAGGGGGAAGGGGTTCTGTCCTTTGACGAACTCATACGACGGGGCCGGGGTAAGCGCTTTTCTCCTCCATCCGTCAACATCCGGGAAGACCTCTCCATGTTGATCTATACCTCGGGAACGACGGGGAGACCGAAGGGAGCCATGATCACACACACCCAAGCCGTTCAGGCAGGGTGGCAGTACTCCCTGGGGATAGCCGCTGGTCCTGAGGACATCTTCATCGGTTTCCTCCCCATGACCCATTCCTATGGTTGCGGCGCTATCCTGATTCAACCCCTCCTTCTCATGTCCACCGTGGTTCTCCTGGACAAATTCGATGTAAGACGTGCCTTCCAGATTATCCAACAAGAAAAGGTTACACTTCAACTGGCTGCGCCTGCCCACTACTTTCTGGAGTTGAACCATCCCGAAAGGAATTCCTTCGATTTGAGTTCCCTGCGGGCAGGACTCATCGCCGGCCAAATCGCACCTGAAGGTTTGATTACCCGCATTCACGACGAGATGAATGCTTATGTGAGTTCCTTCTGGGGCGCCTCGGAGGTAGGTCCCGGGGTCGGGATCATGTGCCCCTATCCCACACCGCTTGAAAGCCGAGAGCGTTACATAGGACATGCCGTTGAAGACACACAGGTGCGAGTGGTCGACCCGGTGACGGGAAAGGAACTACCCGAAGGGGAGATCGGTGAGCTGACCCTGAGGGGCTGGCACGTGATGAAGGGTTACTGGCAGAACCCGGATGAGACGGCCAAGCAGATACGCAACGGGTGGCTTTTCATGGGGGATCTGGTATCCAGGGAACGGGACGGGTTCTTCAGGATTTACGGCCGAACAAAAGATCTGATCAACCGGGGCGGCTTCAAGATCTATGCCTACGAACTCGAATCCATGATGATCGAGCACCCCGGGATCCATGAGGTGAGCGTGGTCGCCACACCCAACCCCGTTCTGGGGGAGAGTATCTGCGCTTGCGTTGTGCCGAAACCGGACAGGCAGATTACCCTGTCCGAACTCAGGGCGTTCCTGAAGGGAAAGGTCGCCTCCTACAAGTTGCCGGATGAACTCTGCGTCGTGAGGGACTTCCCGCGGCTTTCCGGTGGAGTCAAGATCAACAAGTTCGGTAAGGGCGGCTTGTCTGAAATGGCGCAGAACGACCCGGCCAGGGAGAGACACCGTCCATGATCCCTGTTTCCTTCGAGATGAGAGAGGCCAAGCCCGAGCGGCCCGCGAACAAGCAAGGGGTGAACGGAATGCAGTACAGAACCCAGGCCCTCGACAGGGCGCTGGATATTCTGGACTGCTTTTCTTTCCAGAACCGGGAGATGAATCTCTCTGCGCTGACCCAGAAGACGGGGCTCAACAAGGCAACCGCCAAACGCCTGACCTCAAACCTCACCAGTCGTGGCTACCTGCAGCAGGACCCGGGCACCAAGAATTACCGGCTCGGCATGCGGCTCCTGGAACTGGGGGGTATCGTCTTCTCCTCCCTTTCTCTCCGCCAGGCCTCCACCCACCATATGAACCGACTCCAGGAACAGACCGGGGCTACCGTCCTGCTCGGGATCAGGATGGAAGACCAACTCGTCTATGTGGACAAGCGGGAAGGGCGGGGAATGATCCGCATTGCCTCGGACATCGGCTGGAGGAGGCATCTTCATTTCGGCATGCTGGGTATGGTCCTGATGGCCTACCTGAACCCCAAGGAGGCGCGGAGAATCCTCAGAATGAACCCGCTGGAGGCATACACGGCTTTTTCCCTGACGGACGAAGACGCATTCAGTCTTCGGCTCGAACAAATCCGAAACCAGGGCCATGTCCTGGAAAACCAGGAGGCTGTGGAGGGCGTCATCGGGATAGCGGTTCCTGTGAGGGATTACTCACGTCAGGTGATCGCTGCCCTGGGCCTTGCCATTCCGGCGGGCCTCGGCTATGATGAGGATACACTGGGCCGGCTGGTGGATTTCGTGAAGAGGACCGGTGACGATATTTCATCCGACTTGGGGTACATGAAGCTGTGAGAGAACGCCTGTGAGGCGCATCTTTCCTTGACCGCAGAGTCGCTTCTTGAAACGAGGGGAACCGTCGACCCGGGGCGTGGCCCCTGGATTCATACAAACCTTAAAAGTGGGAGGTATAGACGATGAGGTTACGTGGTGGACTTTTTTTGGGTTCGGCCCTTTGTTTAGCGTTCCTGCTGATTCTTTCTCCGGTCACGCCAGTGAACGCCCAGAGTAAAACCGTGGAACTGAAGTTTGCCAACTACTTCCCCCCCCCGGCAAGGCATTCGCAGATCTGCGTGGATTTTCTGGCAGAGCTTGAACAGCGAACGGGAGGAAAGGTGAAAGGCAAGTACTTTGCGGGAGGTTCCCTGCTGAAAGCGCCGGCCATGTACCAGGGCGTTACCACGGGGATTGCGGACATCGGTCTCTCCCACGTCGAGTATACCCCGGGTCGCATGCCGGTAACGGAAGCCGTAGGGCTGCCCCTCGGCTACCCCAGTGGCTGGGTGGCCAACCAGGTGGCGAACGACTTCTATCATAAATTCCGGCCGAAGGAATGGAAGGATGTGGAAGTGCTCTGGATGCACACCAGCACTCCCAATGTCATGATCACCAAGAAACCGGTGCGCACCCTGGAGGACTTGAAGGGCATGACGATCCGTGCTCCCGGCACTGTTGGCGACACGGTGAAGGCCCTGGGCGCCACCGCGGCCCCCACGCCGGTCATGGAGGTCTACGATGCCATGTCCAAGGGTGTGATCGACGGTGTCAACATACCCTTTGAAACCCTCAAGACCTTCCGTTTTGCCGAGGTGGCCAAATTCACGACCTCAAGCTGGCAGGTGGGCAATCTCTATCCCTTCTACGTCATCATGAACAAGAACAGCTACAAGAAGCTGACCGGGGAGATCAAAAAGGCTTTTGACAGGCTGGTCGGGGAATACAAGGAACGATGCGCCCTCATGTGGAACCAGATCGATTTTGAGGGCAGGGACTTCGCCATCCAGCAGAAGGTGGAATTCATTGATCTCACCCCGGACCAGGTGACGAGGTGGAAAGAGGCCGCCAAGCCCGTGATCGAAGCCTACGTCAAGAAGATGGCCGGCTCCGGATTTTCCGAGGCGGAGGTCAGGGGATGGATCAAGTTTCTGGGAGAAAGGATTGATTACTGGACGGCAAGGCAGATTGCATTGAGGATCAAATCGCCGACCGGACCCAAGGAAATGAGGCCCTGAGGATGGATCTTTCGTCCCCTTCCCGCCAAGGGACGGGAAGGGGACGAGATGAAATAAGGAGGCTCTTGTTCCGCCATGGGATTCCTTGCAGCCTTTGACAAACACAACCGGTATGCCATCAACTATCTCGAATGGGTGGGCGCGATCGCACTCCTCACCATGATGGTCATTACCTGCATTGACGTGATGGGCGCGAAGATGTTTCTCCTTCCCGTCCCTGGATCCATTGACATTGTCATGCTCGCCCAGGTCGTGGCTGTCTCTTTCGGGACAGCTTCCGCATTGATCCTGGGGAGGCATGTCACCGTCGAATTCTTCGTCATCCTTCTCCCCAAGCGGGTTCAGGCAGCGGTCGAGGTCGTCGTGAACTTCCTCGGGATCTTTCTTTTTGCTCTTATTGTCTGGCGACTCACGGTTTACGGCTACTACATGCAAACCGGGGAGGAAGTGAGCGCAACCGCCCGCATACCCCTGTATCCCTTCGCTTACGGCGTAGCCCTTGCCGCTGTTCCCGTTTGTCTGGTCTTCTTGGCTGAACTGATAAACGCCCTCATCAGGATGATGGAAAAATGAACGGAGTTACTGCAGGTCTCATTGGCATAGGCGTCCTCCTCTTGCTTTTCGTTTTGAAATTCCCCGTGGCCTTTGCCATGGCGCTTGTAGGCCTTGCCGGGTTTGCCTATCTCACGGGCATCGACCCGGCCCTCGGGCTCCTTTCTCAGGATATTTTTGAGACCTTTTCCTCTTACCCCCTTTCCGTCATCCCGATGTTTATCCTCATGGGGAACTTCGCCTATGCCTCCGGCATCAGCCAGAGGCTTTTTAACACGGCGTACGCATGGGTCGGCCATTTTCGCGGCGGGCTGACGATCGCGACCGTCCTTGCCTGCTCGGGCTTTGCGGCCATCTGCGGATCCACGGCAGCTACGGCAGCCACCATGGGCCAGATTGCGCTCCCTGAGATGAAGAAATACGGCTATGACAACGGGCTCGCCACGGGCACGGTCGCTGCCGCCGGCACGCTTGGGATCCTCATTCCGCCCAGCACCATTTTCATCGTTTATGGCATCATGACCGAGGGTTCCATCGGTAAGCTTTTTATTTCGGGGGTGTTGCCCGGTGCGATTCTCACCATCTTCTTCGTCATGACCGTAGGGTACCTGTGCATCCGTCACCCGGAGCTCGGACCTCCCGGTCCCGCCGCCACCTGGGGTAAAAAGCTCAGGGCCTTCACGGGAATCGTCGAGGCCGTCATTCTATTCCTCATGACCATCGGCGGACTCTTTCTCGGCTGGTTCAGTCCCACGCAGGCCGGTGCGATCGGGGCGGGCGGGGCCCTTCTCATAGGCCTCGGTCGCCGCCAGCTCACCTGGGGTGGCTTCCTGGATGCCTGCAAGGAGGGGCTGCGCACCTCCTGCATGGTTCTGTTCATCATCACCGGTGCCACCCTTTTCGGCCATTTCATGGCCGTATCCACCATCCCCTTTGTCCTCGCCGACTGGATCGGGGGTCTTCCCCTCCCCACAATGGCGATCATGGGCGTAATCATCTTTATTTACTTCGTGGGCGGTTTCTTCATGGATTCCATGGCCCTCGTGGTGGTGACCATTCCCATCTTCTTCCCCCTGGTGATGAAGCTCGGTTACGACCCCATATGGTTCGGCGTGATCATTGTGCTGGTTGCAGAGATGGGGGTCATCACGCCTCCCGTAGGGGTGAACGTTTTCGTGATCAAGGGGATCGCCCCGGAGATTCCTCTTCATGTCATCTTCAAGGGGATATTCCCTTTTCTGGGAGGACTCATCCTCCTGACCATCCTCCTGATGGTGTTCCCGCAGATTGCCACCTATCTGCCGAGCCTCGTTTCTTACTG
>JAFGPH010000478.1 GCA_016926135.1 Deltaproteobacteria bacterium | reverse complement strand
GTCGTTCGGGCAGATATACATGCACGCCGTTTTGTCCTGCCCCTTGCAACCGTCACATTTCTCAACGATTACATAGCTTGGCATTATAACACCTCCATCATTAAGGGATTAATTGGATTCAAGTATACTGCCTGGTCGAAAATCGAACTTGCCTGTTGCACCCCCTTTCTTTCGAAGATATGTCCTTGACAGGTTAACACGATCAGAGTTCCAGTCCCTGTTGGCTTCTCACTCTCATGAGAAGCCGTTTGTTCTCAGGACTTCTTGACGTCGCCCGTAGCTGCACCATGCAGCTTGATCTCCACCTTCTTGTCCAGCTTCTGATAGTACTCGGTCAGGACCGCCGCCACCTCGGGCCGGGAGAACTCAGCAGGGAGTTTGCCCCCTTCCGAGAGGGTCTTCCTGACCATGGTCCCGGAGAGAAGCAGCCTGTCGTCCTTCCCGTGGGGGCAGGTCTTCATAGAGGCCATGCCGCCGCACTTGTAACACCAGAAGGTCCAGTCGATGTTCAGATTCTGGCACTTCAGGCCGCCCTTGGGGATCTCGTCGAAGATCTTCTGGGCGTCGAAGGGGCCATAGTAATCCCCCACCCCGGCATGATCCCGTCCGATGATCATATGGCTGCAGCCGTAGTTCTGACGGAACACCGCGTGCAGGAGCGCTTCCCTCGGGCCCGCATAGCGCATTTCCATGGGGTATCCGCCCTGGACCACGGTTCCTTTCACAAAGTAGTTGTCCACCAGAACACCGATCGCCTTCACCCTCACGTCGGCGGGGATATCACCCTCCTTGAGCTTGCCGACCAACTGGTGGATGTAGACACCGTCCATGACCTCCACAGCGATCTTGGCCAGGAACTCATGGGAGCGGTGCATCGGGTTTCGGAGTTGAAGGGCCGCCACGCGCTTCCATCCCAGTCCATCAAAGATCTTGCGGGATTCGGCGGGGCGGTGATAGAGGCCCTTGAATTGCACCGGATAATAGCTCTCGCTCAACACCTGGATGGGGCCGGCCAGATTGTACTTGCCCTGCTCCATGACCTTGGCCACTCCCGGGTGCTCCTTGTCGTCTGTCTTGAACACCGCCTTACACTCGTACGCCTTGTCGATGGTGTATTTCTCTGAGACCTTCATCGTGGCGATGATGGTTCCGGTCTCCTCATCCGCGAGAGAGACTTCGTCCCCTTCTTTGACCCCCTCGTCGTCCGTGGAAACGGTGATGGGGATTGGCCAGAAGGTTCCATCGGTCATGGTGAACTTATCACAGACCCCTTTCCAGTCCGCCTTGGTCATGAAACCGGTGAGTGGGGTAAAGGCCCCGATACCCATCATGATGGCGTCCGAGGTCTCCCTGGATGTGATGGTGATCTTTTTGAGGGTCCCGGCCTTCTTCTTTTCCGCCTCGAGTGCGGATCCTTCCAGAAGCAGGGGAATCAGCTTTTCTTGTTTGCCATGAGGTACAATAAGATCCGACATGTGTCTTCCTCCTTAGTGGTTAGTCTCTGCTTTCCGAACGCTAGACGCCGACGTTTACGATGGACGACGTGAGAGAACCTCGACCGGCCCTTTCTCACATGCCGCGCCAGACAAACCTATCCGCGGCAAAGACGAATTGACCCTTTGCGCGGTGTCCAAACTCTTTTCTCCGGCTCCAAGGGCAGGGCCTGACTTTTTCAGACGTCATCCCTCTTTTTCGTGTATTTTGTATTGCGAGACAACCTGGTAGATGATAAAGGCTCTACGGCAATATAGAGAGATGTAATCTATTTCCAGTCCTCCTCGGGTGTCAAGAAAAAAAACAACAGAAAGAACGAACATTTTCGCCATGAGACTTATTCTTCTCGGAACAGGGACCGGTCACCCTCTCAGCGACAGGGGGTCTCCCTGCTTGCTGCTCATTTCCCGAGGCGCTTACACCCTTTTTGATTTGGGTTCCGGGGCCTTGCGCCAGCTTTCCCGCATCGGGATTTCCCACGAAAGGATCAGCAAGATCCTCATCACCCACTTTCATCCGGACCATACGGCCGATCTGATTCATTTCCTCTTTGCCACCAGGAGTCCGGACGTGCTGAAGAGGAGGGCACCATTTCTTCTCCTTGGGCCACTGGGTTTCAGCGAGTTCCTGGAAGGACTTCAAAGGCCTTACGGCAAATGGTTGAAGGTGCCCGCCGATATCATGGGGTTGGATGAACTGGACATTTCGAGGCCCGATGGTCGGGAGTACAGCGACTTCGCTGTCCTCTCTCAACCCTTGCCCCACACGCCGCAGAGTATCGCATACCGCGTGGAGGGTCCATCGGGGGCCACTTTCGTCTATTCCGGTGACACCGGCTATTCTAACGAATTGATCGAATTCGCCCGGGATACCGATCTTCTCGTTACGGAGTGCTCCTTTCCTGACGGAGGGCCGGTGGAGGGCCATCTGACCCCCTCTGAAGCTGGACGAATCGCGGCCCAGGCCCATGTGAAAAGGCTCCTTCTCGTCCACTTCTACCCCGGGGTCTTGGCGACGGACATCTCTATGGGATGTCGCAGGGCATTCAAAGGAGAACTCATTCTGGGCCAGGACTTCATGCATCTGGAAGTGTGAAAGCGAAAAGGAGTTTCCTTATGTCATCAAAGTATGGATCATCCGCAAACAGAATACCCCTCGATCGGGCCGTGGGCCACGTTCTTACCCACGATATCACAGAGATACGACCCGGTCAGTTCAAGGGGCCCGCGTTCAAGAAGGGCCACATCGTCCGCGAAGAAGACCTGGAACACCTCAGGCGACTGGGGAAAGAGCATCTCTTCGTCCTGGACATCGGGACTGGCGAGCTGCACGAGGACGATGCAGCCCTGAGACTCGCCAGGGCTTTTGCGGGACCCGGTGTGGTTTTCGATGCCGGACCTTCTGAGGGAAAGATCTCCTTGAAAGCAGCCTGCAAAGGACTATTGAAGGTTTCTGGAGACGCTCTCGTTCAGGTTAATATGGTTCCGGACATCACTTGCTCCTCCCGGCACAACAACAGCCTTGTGGAAAAGGATGAAATCGTAGCGGCCACGAGAGCCATTCCTCTTGTGATTGACGAGGGATCAGTGAGCAAAGCCGTGGAGATCTCCCAAGAGGCGGGCGGTCTGTTTTCGGTGAAGAGACTGTCCCGTCCTGATACGGGCCTCATCATCACAGGGAACGAAGTCTATTTCAAACGTATCCAGGACAAATTCGCCCCTCTGGTGCGAAGCAAGCTGCGGGCCTTTGACTGCCATCTTGAGGACACGATCTTCTGCCCGGACGATAGGGGCGAAATCGTGCGCGCCATTAGACAGGTTCTTCAAAGGGGATGCCAGCTCGTGCTCGTGGCAGGGGGTATGAGCGTCGACCCGGATGACGTGAGCAGGGCGGCCATTGTGAAGGCAGGGGCACAGGACTTGGTTTACGGCACACCGATCCTTCCAGGCGCCATGTTCCTATACGGCCACTTTTCAGGC
>JAFGPH010000477.1 GCA_016926135.1 Deltaproteobacteria bacterium | reverse complement strand
TACGGCACATGGGAGTTGGTCATAAACGACAGCAAGATCATTCTTCAGGCCACCGAAATCCAGGAAGCCCACCGGTTATCCTTTTGGGATGCCCTTATCGTTTCGTCCGCCTTTGCCGGGAGCGCGTCGCTCATCGCCACCGAGGACCTCAATCACGGTCAGCGCATTGAGGGGATCCTCATCCGGAACCCCTTTGTCAGAGATCTCTCAGGCCTTGAATCTGAACCTCAATCGTGACTCCCTTAGCCAGATGAAACCATGCGTCTCTTGACCTGACATGTCAAAACCCCAGGATTTCGCCTTCCCAGAAAACTTTGGATATGAGATACCTGGCCCAGCTTGCACAATCCTTCCCCTCGCAGTAACCTCACCGCCTGTGGTCAAGTCCCAAAACAACACCGGAGCGAAACCACATACGCCCTCGATTCCTTGATTTTGCTGCCAGAACTGGTTCTAGAGGGCTCTGTTGGAAGTCTGTGGGAAGGCTTGCGTGCAGGGCTCGCAAATGCTAGAATTGAACTCACTCGCCGAAAGGAAGGGAACCTATTATGAAGACATTATCCATCGATCTGCCGGACAAGCTTGCCGCAGAGCTCGATGCGTATGTCAAGGCAGGTATATTCAGGTCCGAACCCGATGCGGCTCTGGCTGCCATGTCGGAGTTTGTCCGCAGGAACCGGGTGGACCTGATGGAGCGTTTCGCCCGCGAGGATATGGAATGGGCAAAGAAAGAGGCGTTGGCTTCTGAATGAAAGTCATCGTGTGAGGCGGAAGCCCTCGATCTGGCCCGCAGAAAGAAAGCCGACTGGTTTCTGACGGACGATGCAGCAACACGTCTTTTTGTCTCTCTGCTGGGGTTGGAAGTGCACGGGTCCTTGGGCATCATTCTCTGGAATGCAGCAAAAGGAAACTTGGGCAGAAATGAAGCAGAATCAGCGCTGAAGAGACTTGAGGCAACCTCCCTGTGGCTTTCAAACAGAATTCGCCGCGAAGCCCGACAAGCCCTCAAAGCGATTTTGTCACCGAAAGGAGCAAGTCGTAGCTGAACCTCACGTCTGATTTATGGCGCCGATAGGGTTTCCGCACTGGAGGCTGCCTGGGATGTCCATCCAGAGCCACAGGATATCAGCGATCCCGAAAACCTAAGATAGGTCTGAGAGACCCGAAAACATTTTGAACAGGAACGGTGAATTACGCTTGACGTAATGCATAAATTGGGTTACGTTATCCTATGATCGTGAGCTACAGGGACAAGCGAACGAGGGAATTTGCGGAAGGGAACCGAGTCAAGGCCTTCGCAGGCTTTGAGCACAAGGCTGAATTGAAACTCGACCAGTTAGACGCGGCAACCTCCCTTCTGGACTTGAGTTTGCCTGGCAACCGTCTCGAAGCTCTCAAGGGTGACCGCCAAGGCGAGTACAGTATTCGCATCAATGATCAGTGGCGGATATGCTTTGAGTGGCCGAAGGGAAGCCCGGGACCGGTCAATGTTGAAATCGTCGATTATCATTGAGGTGTATTATGGGACGCACTGCCATCCATCCAGGCGAACATCTGGCCGAGCAGCTTGAAGCCCTTGGCATGAGCGCTGCAGAACTTGCCCGTCAGATCAAGGTGCCAACCAATCGCATTACCGCCATCCTGAACGGACAACGAGCCGTTACCGGAGACACGGCATTGCGCTTTGGGCATTATTTCGGGACAAGCGCTGAGTTTTGGCTGAACCTGCAAAAGTTGTATGAACTCCGTATTGCCGAGCAAGAATCTGGAAAGACCATCAAGGCGCTGCCGACTCTCTCGAAATCATTGGCTAAAGAGGGTGTTCAACCGCATTCCGAGCGCCTCTGACCGCCCTCCAGCTCATGAGTCAAAGACTGTCACCGTCACCCTCGTGATGTTCTGAGATACTACCCGAACCACAGGGTATCTGCTTCTCGGAAAACCTGTGGTTTGTCTGAGTCGCCGCAGCTGAAATCTCTTGTCGCATCCACCTCGTTTCTCGCTCATTTTCTATCCACCCTGTTGAGCCCATCGGTCCTTGGGCGATCGGGAGAGGGTGGCGACAAATAGTCGCTCCCCATAAGGGATGGCGATGCATCTCGTCCCCGCGGGGGTGAGATGGAACAAATAGCCGAATGCTTTCAAAAGGCACTGAACAGCTCAAGCGTCGTTAGAATCCGCTTTACTTTTTTCCACTACATCGTTATCATTTTCGCATGAAAGTAGCGGAAAAGGATGATGCCGTTCGCGGCCTCCTCAAAGAGGAATACAAACGCTGCCAAGAGGTATTGGCTGCACTGTCGGAGAAAGCCGCGCAGTATCCTAAGGGGTCGCTCAACCTCAGAAAGAAGAGGTACAAGGGCAAAGAATACGCTTACCACTACCTCGTCGCCCGCGAGGAGGGCCGTGTGATCAATCGCCATGTCCCTGAAGCGGAACTGCCGGAGTTGCAGCTGCAGCTTGCGGAGCGCGACAAGAGCCGCAAGGAAATGCAGGCGTACAAGAAGCGTATCGCCTATCTGGAGAGACTCCTCCAGTTGCCACGCCAAGAGGGGAAGAAATGAAGGTCCTGCGCACCGTCCGCTTTCCGCCGCAGATCGGTGGACTGCTCCGTGCCCTGAGCGAGGTTGGTTTCTTCGATCGCTCCTTGCTCATCGGCAGTTGGGTCATGCCGCTTTACCGGGAACTGTACGGTGTCCATTATGTGCTACGCACGCTGGATATTGATTTCGCCGTCCATCTCGCCCACCCGCAAAAGCAGATGCGTGCGGACCTCGAACGCCTGATCACCGATCTCGGTTTCGTCGGGTTCATGACTGCTGGAGGGATACAGAAGTTTACCGCTGCTGGATATGAGGTCGAATTCACCGCGCATCGTAGGGGTGCAAGAGAGATCGACGCCGTGGCCATTCAGGAATGGAATATCAACGCCCTGCCACTTCCTTTCGTCAGCATTCTGACTGACTTTTCCGAGAGCGCAGAGATCGACGGCTTCACCATCCGCATACCCATCCCTGAAGCCTACTTCATTCATAAGCTGATTGTCGCCCCCAGACGACGGACAGTCGAGAAGCGTGAGAAGGATCTCGAACAGTGTGTACCGTGCTCATCCCCATACTCCGTGACGAAAGTCTTCATCAAGTGATGCAATCCCAGAGGATCGCCAATGCAACCAAGCGGAGCATAGCGCAGTCCTGCGATGCAATCGCTTTTCCACTACAAAGGCTTCTTTCGAGATGATAGGTAGTGGAAAGAACAGGGCATGAGGTTGGGTATTCGTCTATTGACTTGTCCTGAAAGCCCGCTTCCCAACCTGAGATACGTCTGAATGATCCGAAACCAATCCGGCCGGAAAAATTCCGATCTTCCTCCAAGGCCGGCGTCAACCCAAATATGGGTGGGAGTCCGTCAAATGATCAACGTCTCATTCAGGAGAAGGCAAGAGGATCTCCAGATCGAGCCCTTCAATCCTGTCGAAGTGTCGTTTGTTGAAGGTGTCGACCTCATCCACCCTGCTTCATGGGCACAAAGACCACGCTGAAGTTCTGACCCGCCGCCGGCTGGTAATAGAGTCCTATAAGGGCTCTTTTCTCTTCATTGTAGACAAGGTTGTACGTGGCGCCGGGGTATCCCTCGTCCCTCAGCTCGATGAGGACTTCTATGCCGCCCGCAACCCTGGACGCATCCGCCCGCGCCACCCGGATGGGCCGGGGGTTGTAGTAGCGGGCGTCCATCTTACCCGATGCGTCGATACCGAGAATCTCGATGACGTAGCCTCCGTCCGGCCGGACCCATCGCCCGATCAGCGGACGGAAATGGGCGGATGACCCCCGCGAGACCGCCTTGGAGCCGGCCTTTCCCTGCCCGCCCTTCGGGACTTCGGAGGAGGTAGGATGCTTCACCACCCTAAAGTATAGGAGGCCGGATGCGGTCAGCGCCCCAGCCACGACCAGCATCACGATGATCCAGAAAACCCTGCCTTTGCTGCGCTTCCTGGAAGCGGCGGCCTTTACGCCTGTTTTACGTTTTCGACCCTTGGCAGCCATTTCAGCTAAGATATCTGAATAGACCAACCGGGTCAATGCGCAAAGGCCGACCCGATCCCTGGAACCTTTTTACTCAATTCCCCCACAGGGCGTCGCGCAGGCCCGAGTTCCTCTCGATACGCCTGGTCACCGCGGCGCGGAACACCTCTTCCCTTCCCCAGATCTCCACGGACTCCCTCGCCCGGGTGACGGCCGTGTAGATCAGTTCCCTGGAGAGGACCGGTGAATCCCTGTCCGGCAGAAGCAGGAGCACCCTGTCGAACTCCGAGCCCTGGCTCTTGTGAACCGTCATGGCATACACCGTTTCGTGTTCAGGCATCCTCACGGGATGGATCGCCCTCATGGTCCCCTCCTGTGCGGGAAAGAAGACCCGCAGATCGTGGTTCGCGCTGGCGTCCGCAAGCGTGATTCCCGTATCCCCGTTGAAGAGCCCCAGTTCGTAGTCGTTCCTGGTAACCAGCACAGGTCTGCCCGGGTACCACGTCTTTCCCCCCCGGATGAACCCCTCGTTCCGCAGAATCCACTCCACCAGAAGATTTACGGCCGGTGCCCCGAAGGGACCCTGTCTGAGGGCGCACAGGATACGGAAATGCCCAAGGCCCCTGTAGACCTCCTGGGGTGCGATAGAGGAGAAGTTCCTTCCCCACTCCACAACCTTTTCTTTCAAGGCCCTGCCGAACTCTCTCAGGGGAGGCAGATCTTTCCAGCGAATACCCTTACTGCAACCTTCCCTCAGCAAACGCACGCTCTCCTCCCCCTGCCCCTCATTCACGGCATGACTCAGGACTGAAATGCCGCTGTCGGCGCTGAAACGATAACTCCGTTGAAGCTGGACGATGCAGTCAGCGATGGCGGGCACGTTCTTCCGCGTCGTCTCCTGCCGAAGTCTGGTGCCGGTCACCTCCTCAAGGCGAGAGCGAAAGGTTTTTGAATACCCGCGAACCCTGCCCGTGTCACAGATGTCGCCGAGCACTGCGCCCGCCTCCACCGATGCAAGTTGATCCTTGTCTCCCAGAAGGATCAGCCTTCCATGGGGCCCGAGGGCGTCCACCAGCTTGGACATGAGGGCAAGATCGACCATGGAAGCCTCATCCACGACCAGCACGTCCAGGTCCAGGGGGTTCCCTGCGTGACGGCGGAAGTAGGGGGAACCGCCTATGGGACCGAGAAGACGGTGGAGGGTGGAGGCCACCCCCGGGAAGGTTGCCTTCAACTCCTCCCGGCACGCGAGGGTCCCTCGGGCATGGTTGATCGCCTCCTGCAGCCTTGCGGCGCCCTTTCCCGTGGGAGAGGCAAGGGCGATGCGCAGATTTGTCGGCCACGCCTCCTCCATGAGCAGGGCCAGGACCTTGGCGGCGGTCGTGGTCTTCCCTGTGCCGGGTCCGCCGGTGATGACCGTGAACGTCTTCATGGAGGCAGCAAAGGCGCAGACCTTTTGCCAGTCCACCTCCTTTCCTCCACCCGGAAACAGTCTTTCCAGCCGCTCGCGGAGCACACTGGGCTCCTCTCTCCGCCCATCCTCTTCAACCCTGGAACGCACCCATGCGGCCAGCTTGTCCTGGTAGGCCCAGTAACGGTTGAGATAAACCCTTCCTTTCCTGTCCACGATGATGGGCTTGTCATGGCCGGGTCTTCCCACCACCCTGCTCCTCCGGACCTTCCGGAGCCAGGCGCGGCGGTCCATGGAAAGAAGGTCCGCCATGCCCTCTCCTTCTCTTGAGAGGGGCTCCGGATGGGTAAGATCCAGACAGATATTTCCCTCCCTGGTGGCGCTGCTCAGGAGTGCGGCGGTCAGGAAAAGCTCCTGAGACGATCGACCTGACAATCTCTCCATGAGACCGGCAAAGTGCATGTCCAGTTCGCAGAGCAGCCCGTCCTCTTGAAGACGCCTGATGGTACGTGTAATCCCCTGTAAGTCCGTGTCGGACAACTTCTCCTTCCTTTCCTTGCGCCTTGAACCTTGCGCCTTGAACCTTCAGCCAATGAGCCTCGCCTCCAGTCCCCTGATGAGAGCCTCCGAAGGTCGCGCCCTGAAGATCCCGAACTCCGGTCCCCTTTCCGGCTCCACCCCGCGCAGGAAAATGTAGAAAACCGTGCCGAAATGGGTCTCATACCGGTATTCGGGGATTCTCAGCATCAGGTACCTGTGAAGGGCCAGGACATAGATATGGTACTGAAGGATGTAAAACCCCCTGTCCATGGCCGCATGGAGCCCCTTCTGGTCATAGTCCTCCACCCTCGGTCCCAGGTCATTGGACTTCCAGTCCACCAGATGGAAACGTCCCCTGAACCGGAAGACCAGGTCCATGAATCCCTTCATGAAACCCTTTGAAGGTGAGAACTCCAGTCTCTCCATGCGCTCCGGGAATTCACGGGAGATCCCGAGACCCCCATGTTCCCGGAACAGCCCGGCCAGGGCCTTCGGCTCGGTGCGCCTCAGGGGAAAGGTGAATTCGAGTTCGTTGAGTCGATCCGCCATGCTCACGCCGGCCAGGGACAAATCCGGGACCTTTGGATCCAGGGGTGACCGAAGCAGCCTTCGGGTCATCGCGTGGAGGGTGTCTTCCCAACGAAGATCAAATCCGTACGCTCCGAGTTTTTCCCTGATCAGGGCTTTCACCTTATCGGGATCCTCCCGGGAAAAATCCAGGTGTTCGAAGATTTCGTGCAGAAAGATGCCTGCCCTGGTGCCGGCCGGAAACGAGAAAATCCCCTGCGGTTTCTCTTCAACCGGCCTTTCCGCTCCCATGGCCCCGGAATCGTCGTGATCGCTCATTTCCGCCGCATGGGGCACTGCGGAGACAAGAGAGGAAAAGCTCACCATGCGCCACTCGCGATCAATCTTTCCCGAGAACTTCTCGCACACAAGGCTTTCCTCTCCGGCAGGGGAAGGGACATACGCCCCTTCCTTCAGGCTCGGCATGTCCTGGATCACCATGGCTCCACCGGCCCTTTCCGCAAGCATCGCCATAGCGCGATCGACCGGATTGCCGCGCTCCTCCGTGGAGGCGGCCTGCGGAACCTCCCTCTCCGGGGCCATGGGCTGCGTCAGAAGGTATGCAGGGGCGGAAGTCTCGGCCTCGCCGAAGCGGCCCCACACGAAATAGCATCGCGCCTGGGCACGGGTGAGGCTCACGTAAAGCAGACGAAGGTTCTCAGAAAGAACCTCCTTCTCGGCCTGCCTGAAGTTCTCCTCCCTGTCTTGAGAGCCCAGGTCCAGCGTGAGCCCGGTGGGGCTTTCACGGTCGTGAAAGACAAAGGGTTCACCGGATCTTCTGCGGGTGGATCCCTCCCAGCCGAAGGGGCAGAACACAACCGGGTACTCCAGCCCCTTGCTCTTGTGGACAGTGACCAGCTTGACCGCCCTCTCATCGCTCTCCAGCCGGATCGGATGCTCTTCCGGTCCGACTCCCAGGCCTGCCCTTTGCTCCGAAAGCCACTTCAGCAATCCGGACCGGTGGAGCCGCTGGTCCGAAGAGACCTGGTGAAGGATCTCCCCAAGATGAAGAAGATTGGTGTTGCGTCTTTCCCCGTCCGGGAAGACCATCAGTCTGGCAAGGATCTTCTCCTCTCTGAGAACGTGGCGGAACATGCTGATGAAACCGCGCCGGCCCCACTCCTGCTGATACTCCTTGAAACGGATGATCCACCCCTCCCAGAGATCCTCATCCCGCATCACCTGTTCGAGGTCCTCCCCCTTCAGGCCCAGCATATCCGTGCTCAGGCCGGCCCTCACGGCCCTGCCGTCCTCGGGGGCGGCAATGCCTGCAAGGAGCCTCTCCATCTCCATGGCCTCGTGGGAGTCGAAGAGGTTGCCGGTGCTGTAAAGGACGCTCGCTATCCGAAGCCCCGAGAGAATCTGCTGCATGCGGACGGCCTCATCGTTCCTTCTGACCAGGACCGCAATGTCTTCCTCCCTCAACGGTCTCCCTCCGATCAGGGCCTTCTCTTCCCTTCCGAGGCGGAGGAGGCGGGAGATCTCCAACGCCACGGCCCGGCTGATCATCTCCCTTGCCTCCGTCTTGGTGATGCCCTTGGAACCCCGGTGGCCCTTCCCGTCCAGGACCCAGACATGAAAGGGGGGCTCATGCCGGCCGTCGATCGTAAGAATGGCATGTTCTTTCGCCCCCGCAGGCACGGAGGGATGATAGAGGATCTCCTCATAGACAAAAGGTTCTCTCCTGCCGCTGAACAGGGCATTCACGGCCCTGATCAATCCCGGCTCCGAGCGCCAGTTCTCCCTCAGGGTAAAGCGGGTCTTCACCTCCCTCGCCGCTTCCATGTAGGCGAAGACATCGGCCCCCCGGAAACCGTAGATCGCCTGTTTCGGGTCGCCGATCAGGAAAAGAACCCTTTTACCCCCTGAGAAAAGCCTCCGGAAGATCCCGTACTGGAGGGGATCCGTGTCCTGGAACTCGTCCACCAGCGCAGCCTGGAATCTCCCTCTGATGACACTCGCCAGTTCTTGCGCGGCCTTCCCTTCCAGGGCACTGAAGAGATCCAGGAGCAGGTCGTCGAAATACTGTATGCCCCGCCTTTTCTTTCTCGTGGAAAGCTCGTCCCTCACTACCCCGAAGAGCTCCGCCCTGAGCCCGATAAGTCTCTCTTCGTAACGGAGGGCGAGTTCCTCCCGTCTCCCCTCCAAGGTCTCACAGAGGCCAAAGAAGGGATGATCCGGCGCTCGCCGGTCCTTCTTCAGCGCTCGCTCCATCACCCTCTTCGTGAACTTCTCAAAGCCCTCAAAAAAGAAGGGTGAAACCCGGTTCGATGCGGCGAAATCATCCATCCCTTCGATCCAGAACGGTACCTTTTCTCTGCGGTAGATGTTCCCCTTGAGGGTGTCGGTATGCATCAGGAAACCCACCACCTCTTCCCTGGCCAAAGGCCAGGCCGCCTTCACCGCCTCACAGGAATCGAGGAACGCCCTCTCCTCGACATCGGCTTCCCGGTAACCCGTGAGGGGGATGATCTTCAGACAGGGATGGGAATGCCAGGTTCCGAGGAGCCGCTGGAGACCCGCCGGGTGAAACCCCTTGTCAATGGCATAGCGGGCAAAGAGGGGGGATGATCGATAAAGGTGCCTCCTCCAGAAATCCTCCACAATCTCCTTCTTGATGTGCTCCTGACTGGTCACCAGTTCCGTGTCGAAGGCGCTGCCGGACTCGAAGATGTTCTCCCGCAGCATGCGCTTGCAGAAACCGTGGATCGTCATCACCGCGGCCTGGTCGAAACATCGCAGGGCGTCCCTGAGACGACCCGCAGCGGACACCGCGTCCCCGCATCTCCGGATCAACCCATTCAGGAAAGGTTCTCCACTCCCGCCTTCGAGGCAGGCCCCTATGGCTTCCCTGATCTTTTTCCGGATACGGTCCCTCAGCTCCTCGGTGGCCGCCTGGGTAAAGGTGACCACGAGGATCTCGTCGACGGGGAGGCGTTTCTCCACGATGAGCCTCAGGAAGAGGCCTGCAATGGAAAAGCTCTTCCCGGTGCCCGCACTCGCCTCGATGAGGTTGGTACCCTCGATCGGGATCTCCAGCAGGTCAAAGTCGGTGAAGGCGTTCATGGGCTTTGTCTATGATCCGTTGTCCATGGTCCTGAGACGAAACCCGGAGTGTTGGAGTAATGGAGGCTTGGCGGGCCAGGCCTCCCGATTTTCCATCACTCCATCACTCCATTACTCCAATACTCCAATACTCCATTACTCCAATACTCCGCGTTCCTCTTCCAGGTGCTCCAGCAGGGGGCCGAAGATCTCCTTTGAAAGGGACTCGAACGCTCCGTCCAGCGGGTCACCGGCGGCGAAACACAGTCGGTAGTACGGATCCTCCCCTTCTCCCCTGCCCCGCTCGTTCCCGGTCCATTTCCTGCGGGTCGTGACCAGGGCATCCTGGGGTTGCCCGCCCTCCACGAGGACCTCCCGTGCATACAACCACGAAGACTCGGGAAAGAGATGGAGCGGCACACAAAGGCCTCTCCAGTAATGCCGGAGGAGGCCTTCGAGGATGGCTTCCCCATCCTTCAGCGGGGAGAGGCGGAGTCCCCGCCAACGTTCTTCCTCCCTCTTTCCGGGGTCAAGACCCATGATCCGCGTATCGCGCGGATAGTCGATGGGACCTGCCACGTTGAGGGCGAGATGGCAGATCCACGCCCGGAGGAGGTCCACGCCCTTGATCCGGGCAAAGCGGTAGCGCACCAGGCCTCCGGCATGCACCCCTTCGAGCCTGCCCCTCACCCTGAAGCCGGAGAGGCTGAGATCCACCTCGAGTGGCTTCATAGCGCCCCCGTTCTGGAAGGAACGGGTCCTCCGCACGAACTTCTCCACGCTCTTCCCGAGATCATCAAAGAGACACTCGCCCACCGTCCCCGGGGGAATGGCGCCGGAGGACCGGATGGACGGGAAGAGGTCTTGCGCACCCACCCCGCCTATCCCTTTCTTGATCATCCTCTCCGCCAGCCGGTATCGATCGAGGTGCTTGATCTCCATGGGTTCCGTATCGTCCGGAAGGGGGCCGTCTTCCTCAAGGGAGAGGCCCAGGCGCGTGCGCAAGAGATATCGAGCCGGGTTGGCATAAAAGGAACAGAGATCCTCCAGGCGCACGTCTCTCCATGCCTCTTCGGGCGCGGAGAGCCCCCGGGAAATAAAGGGGATCGGGGGCCTGCGTTCTCCAAGCAGGCACGCCGCCGCCGCCCGGTTCTCCTCCGAGTAGCTCCAAAGCCTTTCTCCGTCTCGAAAGTAGCGGGGACTGAAGGCTTGGAGGCGATGGAAGTGGAGCAGGTGATCCAGAATCTCCCCTCCGCTCACAGAGAAGCCCTGCTCAATGGTATCCATCAGTTCGCTCACCAGTACGGAAGGCGGTGTGCGGGTGTTGTCCTGAACGCTCTGGCCCACGTAGCTGATGTAGAGCCTCTCCCTGGCCGAAAGGACCGCCTCCAGGAAAAGGTACCGGTCGTCGTTGCGGCGGGACCGGTCACCGGGCCTGGGATGTCTAGCCATGAGATCGAAGCCCGGGGGATGGAGTTCCCGGGGATATGCCTCCCCGTTCATGCCGATCAGGCAGAGCACCTTGAAGGGGATGCTCCTCATGGGAAGCATGGCGCAGAAGGTGACCCCCCCCGCGAGAAAGCCATACCCGAATCCTTCCTTCCGGAGCACACGACCGAGGTACCAGCGGATGGCCCGAACCTCCACGGGCTCGTCAAAGCCGGCCGTTTCGCGCGACGTCATCTTCGCAAGGGAATCAACGGCCCTGCGGAGCAAGAGCATCTCTTTCTCTGCCTCACCTTCAGGATCGAAAAACCTGTCCATCAGTCCGGAAAGGAGCCTCGACCACGCTGCAAGCCCATGCGGTTTCTCAAAGGTCTCTGCAGAGGCTGCGAGGGTTTCCACGAATTCCGCCAGGCGGCCAAGGAGCACGGCGGCGCTCCCTTCCACCTCGTCATAGGGGAGGATGTTCTCGAACATCCGTTCATCGTGGCCCCGCATGGCATAACCCAGGAGCATCCTTTCCACACCCGCCCGCCAGCTGTTCTGCCGGAAAGGGGGAAAACCCTCTGCAACGCGGGAGTTCTCGTCTATTCCCCACCGTATCCAGGTCTCCCCGATCCACCTCCTGAGCAGTTCCAGTTCCCCCTCCGAGATCTGGAATCGCCTGCGCACCTCTTCGCACTCGAGGACGGCTTGAACCCGGGATGCGCCGAAACGGCTGTTTGACAGATCCAGGATGGCCAGGAAGGCCTCCGTCACAGAGCCCTCCTCCCTCAGGCCGCGATCGGCAATGCTGAAGGGAATCCAGGCGGGATCGGAGGAAGGGATGCCGAACACGGCCTGAATATGGGGGGCATACGTTTCAATGTCCGGCATCATGACCAGGACATCCCCGGGCATCAATTCCGGATCGGTGTCGAACATGTGCAGCAACTGATCCCGGAGCACCTCCACTTCCCTCATGGGACTGTGGCATGCATGGAACCGGATGGAAGCGTCCTCAGGGAAAATCGATTGCTTTTCAGCCCCCGGCCCCGGCCTGTCCCTCAGATGAAGGATATCCGACTGGATCGTGCGGAGCAGGGAGCTCTCCCCGGGATCCTCGTAGAGTGGAAACTCCTCCCAGCCGAGTTCGGCCACAAGGTCCAGGAAATCCCTGCCCAGTTTTCCCATGGAGGCGAGAAGGCTGTTTCCCTTCTCCAGGTGGAGCAGCTCCGTGGGGACATCTCCGCCCCGCTTTCCCTCGGCCCTCTTCCCCATCTCCCAATCCGAGACAATATCTCCCCAGTATTCCTTGCAGGGATTCATGAGGAAAAGGTTGACCTCCGCAAACCTGGAGAGGCCCGAGAGGATTTCCATGTGAAATCTGGGAAGGGCGGATATGCCAAACACGGATACCCTTTCCATCAGGGCTGACCCATCCGGCGGGAAATCACGCAGACCCTCCAGGAAGGCGCGGCCGAGTGCTGCGCCGTGATGCGATTCGAGTCCCCGGGCCAGATCTCTCCATAGCGAAGCCTGCCAGTGATCTTCCTCTCCCTTTTCCCATCGGAAAATCATCTCGGGCCGAAAGAGGAGATACTGATCCAGGGTGTCCGCGATGGTCGCGGCGAGCTGCAAGCGCTTCAGGCCGCCCTCGTCCTCCTCCAGGTAATGCCTGAGACCGTCGGAACCCGTTCCTGTAACGTGATCGGGAAGACGCTTCATGATCCGCCAGGTCAGGATGTCCGGATCAAAAGGGCTCTGCGCCGGAGGCCGATCCAGGACCCTGATGAAGAGGTCGGACAGGAAGGTGTTCGGGAAGGGAAAGCTGCAGTTGGCACAGATCCCGTGCCGGAGGGCGAGCCCCATGGAGAGGTAGCGCGCCATGCCCCTGCTCTGGACCACAATCACCTCCGGTTGAAGAGGTGAGGGCAGGGGCCTTCTCAAGACCTCCGCCAGGGCATCCACAAGGATCTCCAGCCGGTTGCTCGCAAAAAGCCTTGGCGTCTTCATGGGCGCTTCCATTCCATTCTCAGATCATTGTAGCAGGAGGCCCTGCACAAAAAAAGCCCTCATCGGCATCCGTTTCCCGATGAGGGCTTCTCTCAAGACGTTGTGTGAGGACGATCAGCTTACCGCGTCCTTCAAAGCCTTTCCGGCAATGAATTTGGGGACATTCTTTGCCTTGATCTTGATTTCTTCTCCCGTCTGGGGGTTGCGCCCTTTCCTGGCCTTCCTCTTGTCAACCTTGAACGTACCAAAGCCGACCAGTGTTACCGCGTTCTTCTTCTTGAGTGCCGTGGTGATCGCTGAGAAGACACAATCCACCGCAGCCTGCGCTTCCTTCTTGCTGCTCACGACCTTTGCGACCTCATTCACCAAATCCCCCTTGTTCATACTCCCCTCTCCTTTCTGAATGTGTGATGTGTAGTGATTGACTCATGCTCCCCGATGGCACAGTGTACAGAACTCTCCCGAGATTTCAACACAAAACTTAACAACGGTATCCTATATCCCAAAAAACAAAAAACGTCATTAAAAAAACAGGGGCTTTTTCCATTGACACCCAAGGGACCCTATCCTATCCTCTTGCCTGCACAAGACCTCTTTCCTCTGTGACGGGTATGACGACGACTCCTTCCACGGGCCCTCCAGAGGGCCCGCTTGAGCCCGCTTTTCTCGAGTTCGCCGCCGCATTCATGCGCGGCCTCAACACGGCGCGCTTGTATGCCAGCGGCCACGAACTTTACAAGAAGAACATCCAGACCCTCCACGTGAAATTCCAGGAAGCCCTGGGTGACCGAGACTTCCTCTTCATAGGCTGCGCCAATGAATCCGTGTTTCTGGAGGGGACCTTTCACCCTGCCAAGGACACACACGTCAAAAGCTTCCTGAAGCTCTTCCATTCCCTCGGTATCTCCCACGTGCTGCTGGATACCAACACCACCACGGACGAACTCGAGTCCTTTATCGGCCTGCTGGCAGGCGCCAGGCAAGGACAGGGAGACGAGGTGCTCTCCGCCATGCCGAGGGAGAACATCCGGCATGTGCAAATCGGATTGCTGGACTATTCCGTGTTCTCCGCCATTCAGAGTATAGCGGTCCAGGTCGCGCAGAACACGCAAGATGAGATCCTGTGGCGACAGCTTATCCTGCAGCCCGTAGCCACTGCCGCCCTTCACCTGACCCCGGAAAGGATCAAGCAGCTTACGCGCCTCACCGATGACGTGGAGGAACTCAAGAAGCTCCTTGTGCAGCTCGATTCCCAGATGACGGAGAAACACCACAGGATCTCCCCAGCCCAGCGCGGGCTGGTCCTGGGGAATTTCATCCAGAATCTCGGACGGACCCTGGCCGGAATCGATGCGGGCAGGCGGAGTGCCTTTGCTCATCACGTCAGTCTCATCCTGAGCGGCCTGGAACCCCGGATGAAAATCCAGATCCTGGGCTCCGTGCCTCCCGATTCTCTAGAAGAGAAAGAGGCCGGGGTTCTCCACGAGATCATCGAGGAAATCCCCGACAGCCAGCTCGTCTATCTCCTCGTGGACGCCCTTCGAGAGGAGGGGGCCGGTTCACCCTGCTTCAACAACCTCTTCAAAGGGGCCGTGGCCAAATACAAGGAACCGGGGATGCTGCTCACCCTCATCCGTCAGGAGATGCACCGAGCCACCCAGGAGAGAAAACCCGGCGTCCTCAGCCACTGGCAGCAGTTGGAGCAGTTCCTCATGAGGGAGCAGGAAATCAAGAGCCTGAACGAGCAATACCACATGGAGATCCAGGCCCTTGCCACTTCCATCCAGATGCAGAAGCCGATGGTGGAAGAGGAGGAAAAAAACCGGCTACTGAACACCCTCCAGCCCGAAACCCTGGCCAGGGAGAAGGCCAAACTGATCATCGACGTCATTCGATACCCCGGCACCGCACGAACCGGGGACGTTCTCTCTGCCCTCCTGGAGGGCCTGAGCGGTGCCCTGACCCGCCTTTTCGGCGAGCGGGATCTGCAAACCCTGGGAATGCTGCTCCGGGAACTCTACCTCGCCCTGAGCGGGATCGGTCAGGAGACCCTGGTCCGGAACAGCATCGGGGCACTTTTCAACACGGAAGAAATCGGGGAACTCCTGAAGAGCCTCCTCTCCCGTTGCCGCACTTACGAGCCCAAAGAGACCATGACCATTGACGCCGTGTGCCACCTCTATCCGGAAAAGGCGGGCAACTACCTCATGGATCTCTTCATGGATCTCAAGTCCCAAGACTCTCCCCAGGAAAGATGGATCTCTTCCACCTTGGGAACCCTCGGCCCATCCCTGGCCAGGATCCTGACACGCCGCCTCCACGACGCCCGGGAGGAACACCTTCCTAAGCTCCTCGATCTTGTCGCCCTCTGCGGAGAGCGTCATCTTGGGGTGGCCGTGGAGGATCTCGTGGACCACCCCAAGCACGAACTCCGGTTGAAGGCGATCGGCACCCTTGGTGAACTGAAGGCCGAACGTGCCATTCCCAGGCTGAAAGAAATCCTGCTGCAGAAATCGTGGCTCAAGGGGAAAAAATTGAAGGACCTCCAGACATCGGCCGCCCGGGCACTGGCCGGGATCGGGACGGAAGAGGCCCGAGCCGTCCTGCAGGAAGTGGCCAGGGAAGGGCCTTCAGAACTCCGGGCCCTCTGCGGTGAGCTGTTGTGAATCTCTTTGGAGAGACAGATGGCCGAACCAACGAAAAGTGAAAAGGTCCACGCCTTCTTCCGGGAACTCTGCGTGGGCTTCGTGGGCTGCCTCAGGGCCCTTTCCCTGTACCCGGAGGACCATCCCGAGAGCCGGAACAAGCTGAATGCCTTCTTTCAGAGGCTGGAGAAATACCTGAGTCAGCGCCCTGCCATTACCTTCCTCTTCCTGTCCGGGGAGATGGTGGTGGAGAATGTCCGCCTCCCGGAGTTGAGCGCCACCCTGGCGCAGATCATCCAGAGGTTCGAGAAGATGAAGTTCCAGCGCCTCGTCTTCCGCCACGGCCTCACCCCATCGGAACTCCTCCTCTTCCTGCAGATCATGCTGCCTCTTCTCAAAAAGCCCGCCGGTGCAGACCTGGTCATTGCCAAGAACCAGGAGAGCCTTCCTCACATCCTGGCAGGCACCCTTCCCTTCGAGACAGGACCCCAGGTCTCCTACGAGGAGATCTCCAGCGTGCTCCAGACCGCGCGGCAGTCCGTCCTGTCCTTCTCCGGGCAGCTCAAGGACCTCTTTGCAGACCTGGAGGGGCCCATGTCCTCTGCCAAGGTGTCAGCGGCCATGGACACCACGGACACCATCCTCAAGATGAACAGGAGCGGCGAGCTTCCCCTGAAGATCCTGATCTATCGACGAAGCAGCGACCCCGATCCATTCATCCACGCCATCAATGTGTGCGCCCTCTCCATGGCGATGGCCTCGAATCTGGACATGGAACCTTCAGCCGTCAGGGACATCGGCGTGGGCGCTTTGCTCCATGACATAGGGCTTCACCTTACCACATTCATCTCTCTCTCCAAGACGGCCGCCATTACCCTCGACGAAAAGAAAAGACAGTGGGAGCACCCCATTCGAGGTGCCGAGGTCCTCCTGGCGTCGCCCGGCATTCCCGATGTGGCCCCCCTCATGGCCTATGAACACCATCTCCACTACGACGGCACCGGATATCCCGAGCAGGAAAAACCCAGGGACCTGAACCTGGCAGGCATGATCCTCGCCATCACCGATACCTACGACATCCTCCGTAGGAACCGGCCCGAGCAGGAGGCCCTCTCCCTGACCGAGACCCTCAACTGGATGGACAGGAGAATAGGCACCCACTTCCACCCTCTTCTTTTCAAGCAGTTCCGGGCCATGGTCAAGGCCCGGGCCAAGGAAGAGATATAGCTGGAAAGGATTTCAGCGTGGGCGACGTCATTGAAGGGGCGCAGTTCATCAATTCTCTCTCTGACGATTTCGACCTGGACGGATGGTCTTCCGATTGAATTTAGGTCACTCCTATCTGGACGCCCTCGTGGGCTGCGGAAGCTAAGCCGCATGCTCTGTTACAGCAGGAGGAATCAGACCATGAGAAGAGGAAAACTGGTCATGACACTATTGTCTCTTGTCTTGGTCAGTCTGCCTTCAGCAGTCAATGCTGAGAAGCGTGGAGTAAAGGTTGTGCCAACACAAGATGTTCGTGTGACTCCCTGGGGTGATTACTACGCGCTCGTTATTGGCATAAACCAGTACCAGGAATGGCCATACCTGAGAACAGCCGTGAATGATGTGAAGGGGCTGAAAAGCCTCTTGGTTAAGCGGTACGGTTTTGCTGATGAGAGAACGATTCTGTTGACAGACGGAGAGGCAACAAGGGGCAG
>JAFGPH010000476.1 GCA_016926135.1 Deltaproteobacteria bacterium | reverse complement strand
TGTGGTACTGAACACCGAAAAATTCTATCCGACCTATATTACCAAAAAGAAATAGCAAAGAGACAAGAGTGAGGGTCTCGTAAAAAGTCCCATATCGTCATGCCGGTCCCGGATCAAGTCCGGGATGACAGATCCGGCATCCAGAACCTATTGAATTTATTGGACCACGGCTTTCGCCGGGGTGACGAAACAGGGAGGTTTTCCACTTTTTACGAGACCATCAAGAGTGAGGACCCACCGGTTCCGCTCGCACGGGCGGGGCCGGGTTTCTTTTTCACTCCGGGTGGAAATCTCCTCGGCAAACCGGTCGATTGGGATACCCGATGTTTCAATATGTGATCAAACGCCTCATTGCCACGATTCCCGTGCTCATCGGGATCTCCCTGCTTCTTTTTTTCATGCTTCGGATGCTTCCAGGGGATCCTGCCCAGGTTCTGGCCGGCCAGATGGCCACCCCGGAGGAGGTTGAAAACATCCGGCGCCAGTTGGGCCTGGATCGGCCCATCCACCTGCAGTACGCCGTCTTTTTCAGCCGCTTGGCGCAGTTTGACCTGGGGCGATCCGCCCGCACCCAGAATCCGGTAACCCAGGAGATCTGGGCAAGGCTGCCCAACACCGTACTTCTGGCCGTTGTGGCCATAACCCTTGCCATCCTGTTCGGCATCCCGGCCGGCATCGTTTCAGCCGTTCGACCATACACCTGGATCGACTACCTGGTCACCTCCGTCGCCCTGTTCGGGATCTCCATGCCCGTGTTCTGGCTGGGTCTAATGCTGGTGGTGGTTTTTTCCGTCGTGCTCCAATGGCTTCCGGCCGGGGGGACGGGAAGCTGGAAGCATGTGATCCTTCCTTCGGTCACTCTCGCCTCTTTCGTGATCGCCTTCATCGCACGGATGACCCGCTCCACCATGATGGAAGTGCTCTCTCAGGACTATACCACCACGGCCCGCTCCAAGGGGCTCAAGGAAGAGGTGGTAATCGTCAAACATGCACTCAAGAATGCGCTCATCCCTATTATCACGGTGGTGGGACTCCAGTTCGGCCTGCTCCTGGGAGGCGCCGTGCTGACGGAGACGGTCTTTGCCTGGCCGGGTCTCGGGAGGTTGATTGTGGACTCCATCCTCGCCAGGGACTACCCCGTGATCCAGGGTGCGATCCTTGTTTTCGGCCTTCTGTATATCTTTGTCAACCTGGTGGTAGATCTCCTCTACGCGTGGGTCGATCCTAGGATTCGCTATGATTGAGAAGGAAGGGCAGATCGAATACGCGGGACAATTCCGGAGAAGCTGGGCAAAGCTCAAGCGAAACAGGGCTGCCCTCTTCGGCGGTGTGCTCCTGCTCGTTTATCTCTTTACCGCCTTCTTTGCGCCCCTTCTTTACCCGGGCAATCCGTCTGCTCCCAACCTGATGATGGCGCTGGAAAAACCCTCACATCATCACGTGCTCGGCATGGACGAACTGGGACGATCCATCTTGGGCAGGATTATCTGGGGATCCCGCATATCCATGCTCATTGCCGCGGGCGTGGTGTCCGTGGGCCTTTTTTTGGGGGTTCCTCTGGGGCTTATCTCCGGCTACTACGGCGGGAAGATCGACTTCGGCATTCAGAGGGTCACGGATATGATGCTGGCCTTCCCGGGTTTTCTTCTCGCCCTGGCCCTCGTGGCTGTCCTGGGGGTTGGGCTAAAGAACACGGTCATCTCCATCGGCATCAGCATGATCCCGATCTACATTCGCCTAGTGAGAGGATGCGTTCTTTCGGTCAGGGAGCAGGTCTATGTCGAGGCAGCCAGGGCTGTGGGAACCAGGGATTTCATGATTATCATTCGCCACATCCTGCCGAACGTGATGGTTCCCATTACCGTTCAGACCAGCCTCGGCATGGGAACTGCAATCCTTTTCGCCGCCGGACTCGGGTTTCTCGGTTTGGGCGTGCAGCCACCCAATCCGGAGTGGGGCGCCATGCTCGGCTCCGGCAGAGCGTATTTGTTTAATGCGCCTCACGTGGCGACCTTCCCCGGCGTGGCCATATTTCTTGCCGTCCTCAGTTTCAATCTCCTGGGAGATGGGCTGAGGGACGCCCTTGATCCGAGGTTCCGCATATGAAGGACCAGGACAAACCGCTCCTCACCATTCGGGGACTTCACACCTATTTTCATACCCTGGATGGGATCGTGAATGCCATCGACGGAGTGGACCTGGAGGTGTATCGTGGAGAGACTCTGGGGCTCGTAGGAGAAAGCGGATGCGGCAAGACCGTTACGGCCCTTTCGGTCCTCCAGCTCCTTGCCTGCCCACCGGCGGAGATCCGCGGGATCATTCAGTTTCAGGGCGTGAATCTTCTGGACTTGGGCAGGGACGGGATCAGAAAGATCAGAGGGAATGCCATTTCCATGATTTTCCAGGAACCGATGACCTCCCTGAATCCGGTGTTGATCATCGGCGAGCAGATCGCCGAGGCGGTTAGGCTCCACCAAAACCTGTCGAGGCAGGAAGCGTGGCGCCGAGCGGTGCAGATGCTCCAGATGGTCCAGATTCCGAGCCCGCGGCAGAGAGCGAGGGAATACCCGCACAAGCTCTCCGGCGGCATGCGGCAGCGGGCCATGATCGCCATGGCTCTGTCCTGCAATCCCCAGCTCCTTTTTGCCGACGAGCCGACCACCGCACTCGATGTGACCATTCAGGCACAGATTCTGAATCTCATGAAGCGGCTGAAGGATGAGTTCAACACCTCCATCGTTTTAATCACCCACGACTTGGGCGTCATCGCGGAAATGGCCACGAGGGTCATTGTGATGTACGCAGGGCAGATCGTAGAAGAAGCCCCGGTAAGGGATCTCTTCAAGGACCCGAGGCATCCTTATACCCAGGGGCTTCTGGGATCCGTTCCGGTCATCGGGCGAAAAGAAAGGATGGGTCGGCGACTTCAAGAGATTCCCGGAATGGTACCCGGTCCATTGGAGATGCCTGGTGGATGCCGTTTCCACCCTCGGTGCCCCAGGGTCATGGATGTGTGCCGAACTGAAGAGCCCCGAGAAACAAAGATGGGGGACTTCAGAAGGGTGAAGTGTTGGCTGGAAAGCGCCGCTTCGGGAACGATTTCCGGTTTGCGGTGAATGCCGAATGATAGGGTTTACATCTTGAATCGAACTGCATAATCATGGCCCTCTTGGAAGTTCAAAACCTGAAAAAGCACTTTCCCATCAAGAAAGGGGTTTTTCCCCGCCTCGTTGGAAATGTGATGGCGGTAGACGGTGTAAGCTTCACCCTGGACCGCGGTGAAACCCTTGGGCTTGTGGGCGAGAGCGGTTGTGGAAAAACAACTCTGGGCCGCTCCATCCTTCGGCTTATCGAACCCACCTCCGGTGAAATCACCTTCAACGGTCAGGATCTTCTCCGCCTCACAAGGGAAGAGCTCAGGAGGGTGCGCGTCTCCTTTCAGATTATTTTTCAGGATCCTTTCTTATCCCTCGATCCTCGAATGAGCGTGGGAGACATCATCGCGGAACCGATACGAAATCATATGGCCTGTTCCAGGGGGGAGATCAGAGATCGGGTGTCCCATCTCCTCAACAGGGTGGGCCTTCATCCCGCACAGATGAGTCGGTATCCCCACGAGTTTTCCGGGGGGCAGCGCCAGCGAATCGGCATCGCTCGCGCACTGGCCCTTAATCCTCTGGCCATTGTCTGTGATGAGCCGGTGTCAGCCCTGGATGTCTCCATACAGGCCCAGGTAATCAACCTGCTTGTGGAACTTCAGGAAGAGATGAATCTCTCCTATCTTTTTATCGCCCATGACTTGAGCATTGTGGAGCACATCAGCGATCGGGTGGCGGTAATGTACCTGGGCAGTATCGTCGAGCTTGCCACCGATGAAGAGCTTTACAGGAATCCACTCCATCCTTATACCAAAGCGTTGCTTTCGGCCGTTCCCGTCCCGGATCCCGACGTGCGGAAACAGAGAATCATCCTGGAGGGAGATGTGCCCAGCCCTCTGAACCCGCCTCCCGGCTGCGTCTTTCACAACCGCTGTGCCTTTCGGAAAGAGACCTGCATGGAAGAGAAGCCGTCTTTGAACGATGTTGGGGGTGGCCACATGGTTGCGTGCCACGGGGTATAAATCCACCGCAAAGAAAATCAGACACGGACACGCACAGAAGCTCCTCAAGTCACCCCTGGACAAGATGATCTATGCGGCGAAATACCTTTGGTATGGCGATATGGTCGCCTACAGGGAGACGGGGCAGGGCATGACAGGCGCCACCTATGCGGCCTTGCCCCATGGACCTCAGTTGAACAACTACGCCGATCTGGCCGGCCTCATCAGGAAAGCCGATGAAGGCGAGGCCGAGCCCCTTACCGATCACGAGGAAAGGGTCCTTTCACGGATTGCAGGGGCCTTTCCGAGCGATCAGGCTATTTACCGGGCCGTGCACAAGGAACCGGCCTATGTGAGCGGGAAAAGCGGAGAACGCATCCCCTACACGGATGCTGACAGCACGGCAGCGGTTGAACATCGATTTTCGCACTGAAGATATCTTGAGACTTTTGGATCGTTCTATTGGCTTACAAATCCGCAACCGATTGGAATATAAAACATTATCTACATGTGGGTTGGATGCCGTCCCTCTCTTTCGATTGCATCAACGCTTCGTCAAACACGCAGCCAGGATCTCCATCCTTGTCAATACCTCTGTCTGTTCGTATAATGGGGTCGCCTATGTGAACCGCGGCGCTCAAGTCTGCCGCGAAGACGACCGATAGGACCGGGTAGGGGTCCAAGCCCATACTCAGAAAAAGGAGGTTGGTTATGCGGACGCGGTTTGTAGCGGGGAGGATGCATTGCAAACAGACAACCGGGGGGCTCTTGCCTTTTAAAAGGGCTCGGTCCCATTCCCTAAGGGATGCCGCGACGACGGGACTGCGGACGGCGTTTGCGGTGCTCTGTATGGGGGCGGCCCTGTGGCTGGTCGGAATCGCATCGGCGCCGCAACAGGCCGGGGCCGCCGGCATCCATGTGATCGTCCTGAAGGACGGGACCACAATCAAGTGCCAGGATGCCTGGATCGAGGGCAACAAGCTCTACTACAAGAAATACGGCGGAAAGATGGCGATCCCCGTGGAGAAGGTGGATATCGACAAGACCGTGGAGGCCTCCCAGAAGTACCTGAAGGCCCAGGGCGAGGCCGGCGAAGATGACTCGAAAGGAGTCATGGGGGTGGTCAAGAGGGCCAGCGCCTCCCGTTCCGGTCTGGAGGTTACCGAATTTACTTACTCCTATCAGCCCAAGGACGACCAGTACGCGACCCTTTCCTGGTCCTTTCGTGTGAAGAACAAGAGTTACAAATCATGCCGGGCAGCCGTCACATGCGAGTTCCTCGACGAGAAGAGGAAGGTCCTCCACACAGAGGAGTGCCAGACCAGGTCCCTGGCGAAGGATGAAACCGAATTCATCCGGGATTTCAAAGTGATTTCACTTATCCTGGCCAAAGGCATCGCGGAGGCGAGAATCGGCGAGATCGATAAAACCAATATCGATATACAGCAAAGGACAAAACCGGCGAGTTCAAAGGCGCTGCTTAAATAGAAAAACGGCTCTCACATCGGCCGGGTATCAGGTCAACGACCTGACCGGCCGTTTTTTTTCGGCCCGGCATCGCCCGGCGCGCTTTTTTCACAGTGATCGCCTTGGCGGCAATGGGGGGCGCGAGACGGGATCCGGGGAAAGGAAGGGCAATGGCTGCCAGGGGCTTGACAGGTCCTGACTGTTTATATATCAATATTGACATATGTAGGGCAAATTGCCCTTCGTCGGGAATCCGGGCATATGCGTTATTCCCGAAAGGCCAGAGGCAAACAGGGCAGGGGTACCGATCTTCAGAGGGAGGCCGATCTACGAGATGGTGGATGATATAAGACCCGATTTCAAGCGGGTTCCGGCTGTGGACAAGTGCTTTGCCGTGCTGGATCTCTTTGCCAGTTCAAAGGGCGCCCTCAAGATAAGCGACGTGAGCGGTGCTCTCGGTCTGAACAAGAGCACGGTTTTTAACCTCCTGTACACCCTTACGGATCTGGATATCCTGGAATACGGGCCCGAGCGCAGATTTCGATTCGGGGTTCGGCTCTATACCCTGGGCAAGGCTGCGGGCAGGGGATCGAGCATGATAAGCGTCGTCCACCCCTATCTCCGGGAAATCAACGAGAAGACGTTGCTTTCCTCATTCCTGGGGATACGGTCCGGTCGGAGGGCCATTATCGTGGATAAGGTAGATACCGCCTTTGAGATAAAGATCTATTCCGAGGTGGGGATGAGCCTGCCCCTTCTTGCCGGCGCCGGGGGACAGGCCCTGCTGTCCCTGCTGCCCGGGCCGGAGGTGGACAGGATTCTGGTTGAAGAAAAACTCAAGAAGTACACATCCCTTTCCTGTACGGACCCCAGGCAGTACAGAGAGAAGGTCTCGCGGGTCAAGGATGAGGGTATTGCATTCGACAATGAAGAGTACATTGAAGGGATGTGCGCATTTGCCGTTCCGCTCAGGATCGGAAGGGCGGACCTGCAGGCGGCCATCTGGGCCGTAGGCATCAAAGGGCAGTTCAACGGGAATGTGAGGGGAGAGCATGCCGGGTTTTTAAAGCAGATTGCCGAAAAGGTCCGGAGCCGCCTTTCCATCGACTGAAGTTCCTGCCTTGTCCTACCGCGAAATCCCCAAAGAACAACAGGAATCTCCATTCGAATCTCGAAGCTTAAAGGCCGTCTCCCTGGCAGTGATGTCGTTCCCCTCCCGGATTCCGTTCTCCCACTTCCGATTGACTTGGTCGGGTTGAATCATGTATCTGTCAAAAGACCGGATTGCCGCCGCACATTCTGGGAGAAAGGGAGAGAAGATGACACACATCCACGCAGCAGCCAGGGCCGCAAAGGCGGCCTCCATTCCGTTGGCCGCCACGAAGGCGGGCCTGAAGAACAGGGCACTCAGGGCAATCGCCGATGCCTTTTCAGAGAACAGGCAGGGCATCCTTGAGGCCAATGGAGAAGACATGGCGATCAGCCTGGAAAACCACCTGCCGGAGCCTCTGCTCAAACGACTGAAACTGGACGACAGAAAGCTCGCAGAGGTCATCGAAGGGATCGAGAGCCTGATCCGCCTTCCCGATCCGGTGGGCGCAACCCTCAGCGCCCGTGAACTGGACGACGGCCTGGACCTCTACCAGGTGAGCTGCCCTATCGGCGTGATCGGCGTGGTCTTTGAATCCCGACCGGACGCCCTGGTCCAGATCTCGACCCTGTGCCTCAAGAGCGGCAACGCCGTTCTCTTGAAGGGAGGCAGCGAGGCGGCCCGAACCAACCGTGCCCTGGCGGAGGTTATCGTTGCTGCGAGCGAGGGTGCGGGAATCCCTGCCGGGTGGCTCCAACTGATCGAGACGCGCTCCGAGGTCGACGAGCTGCTCAAGATGGATGAGGACATCGATCTGCTTATCCCCAGGGGATCCAATGCCTTCGTCAAGTATATCATGGACCATTCCAACATCCCCGTGCTGGGGCATGCGGACGGGATCTGCCACGTGTACGTGGACGTCGATGCGGATCCGGACATGGCCAGGGACATCGTAGTGGATGCCAAGTGCCAGTACGTGGCGGTCTGCAATGCGGCGGAGACCCTGCTGGTTCACCAATCGATTGCGCCATCCTTTCTTCCCCGGATCCAGGAAGCCCTCGCTGCGCGAAATGTGGAACTGCGGGGCTGTTCTCGAACGGCCGCCATCATTGATGTGAAACCTGCAGTGGAGGAGGACTGGCGCACCGAATACCTGGATCTCATCCTGTCCATCCGGATCGTTGCCGGCTCGGAAGAGGCGATAGACCATATCAATGCCTACGGTTCGGGTCACACGGACGCCATTGTGACCGGCAACGCGGAAACCGCGGCCCGGTTCATGGACCTGGTGGACTCAGGAAACGTGTTCTGGAACTGCAGCACCCGTTTCAGCGACGGCTTTCGGTACGGCCTGGGCGCCGAAGTCGGGATCAGTACCAGCAAGATCCACGCACGTGGTCCCGTGGGCCTGGAGGGCTTGGTCATCTACAAGTGGAAGCTCAAGGGATCGGGTCAGACCGTGGCCGGGTATGCCGACGGCACCCGAAATTTCACCCATCGTCCCCTCGACAAGCCCTTTTCCGTCTAGGCAAATGCCCCGTGGGGAAAAGGCGTAAGTAACCGCAGACCCACGCAGACGGACGCAGACTCCCGGTTTAGCCGGGTTTTTTGCCGGGGCGACCTTCCCCGGCAAAAGGACCGTTTTCCGCCTCCCGGCGGAAAGAGAGAGAGTCGTTTTGGATATTAAGGAACTGACTTACGCAATCAATGGCGCTGTTTTTGAGGTGAATAAGGTACTTGGACCGGGGTTTCTGGAAAAGGTATATGAAAATGCCTTGTTGACTGAAATGGAAAAGCGTGGATTAAAGGCGGAAAGCCAAGTTCCCCTCAAGGTCTATTACAAGGAAGAGATGGTCGGAGAGTATTTCGCCGACATTTTGGTTGAAGGAAGGATTGTTATCGAGATTAAGACTGTGGAGAGCATAGGTAAATCCCATGAAGCGCAATTGTTGAACTCCCTGAAGGCAACAGGATTGAAGGTCGGCCTTCTGGTGAATTTCAAGCATGATCCCGCCAGATCAAGGGGATGGTACTTGACCTGCCCGAAGGGCAGGATGGCTAATGACCGGCCATGTCGGCCGGTCATTGTCTGCGTGTGTCTGCGG
>JAFGPH010000475.1 GCA_016926135.1 Deltaproteobacteria bacterium | reverse complement strand
GATGCGAGTCAATAGGCTCGTTCACTTCGCTCACGAGCTACGGATGGCAGGCCGAAGAGAGGGAACGAGCGAAGGATGGTGTCCTCCGAAGCCTTGTGCGAAGGAGGACTTTGTCTTTCTATCGCAGTGCCAGTCTCCACCGGTCGCCTCCATGTACTACACTTACATCCTGGAAAGCGAAACAAAACCCGGTGAACGTTATGTTGGCCACACATCCGATCTGAAAGCCCGCCTGAAAGAGCACAATAGAGGAAAATGCAGTCATACCGACAACTTCAAGCCCTGGAGACTGAAGCTGTACGTGGCCTTCCAAACCCTGGAACAGGCCCAGCGCTTTGAACGCTATCTGAAATCCGGCTCCGGACATGCCTTTGCCAACCGTCACTTTTTCACTGATTAAGGTCTATGCAGGTTCAGCCTCACCAAGGTCTGTAGGATTGTGTCCAAGACCTCATCCAGGTGTGTACCCATATCCTCTGCCAGGAACCGCAGCACGAAATAGCCGTATTGCTGGAGCAGGAAGTCCTTGCGACGATCGCGGCGGTAAGCCTCCGGGTCGGACAGGTGCTGAGCACCGTCCAACTCGATCGCCAGACCGGCATCGGCGCAAAGGAGATCGACCTCCATTTTTCCCCGGTTGTCGAAGGGAATCGGGAGCTCAGCGTTCAAGCGGAATTTCCCGGCGGTCTCCGGCAGTGTCTCCAGCCGGCGATACAGGAATGCCTCGCTGGCGCTTCGCGCCCGATCAGCCCCTTCTGCATCAGCAGGAAAAGAGCGAGTCGCGTGCATAAACAAGGTCCCCAGCGGCGTGTCCACCCCGTCGCGAACCAACCTCCGGACGCTGGCGGCGTAATCGCTCTTCCATTCAGGATCGACGGGAAGTGCCACGTTGGCCGGCCATCCCGGTATGGCACTTGCCGGCAGCACGATGGTGTAGCCGACCGCCTCGTACCCTCTGCAACGCCGGTCGAACATCCTTGCGAGCATGGGCACGTTGAGATCCGCGTAATCGTAAATGCGGACTTCGCGCTTCCGATCATGCAGCCGATGCAATCGGCCGGCATACTGGGCAATGGTCCCTCTCCAGGAAACCGGCAGCGTCAGGAACAGAGTGTCCAGTCTTGCGTCATCAAAGCCTTCTCCGATGTAACGCCCTGTTGCCAGCAGTAGCCTCTCTTCATCCTCAGGGATGCCTGCCAATTGACCCATCACGGCGTCCAGTTCCTTCCGGTCCATGCCGCCTCGCAGAATAATCAGATGGCGAATCCCAGTGGCAAGCATCTCCGCCAGCCGTTCCAGATGGCTCGTCCGTTCCGTCAAGAGGAGAGGGGACCGGCCTTCGCGTAACGCCTGCATGACATCGTGGCAGATGAGCCCGTTGCGTGCTGGGTCCTCAGCCAATTCATCATAGAGCTCATGAAATTGGCTTCGAGGGTTTGGGTCGGCCGCACGCTTGGGATGAAACCCTGTGGGACGAACAACGACCGTGTGCGAAAAGGGCTGCAGTCCGGCCTGTTTCTTCGCATCCACACGATATCGAACCGGTCCGCACTGCATGAAGAGGATCGGATGATGGCCGTCCTTGCGCGTGACCGTGGCGGAAAGGCCCGTAACGAATCTTGCCTTTGCCCTCCTGGTCACCTGCTCGAAGCTGGGTGCGGATAGCCTGTGGCATTCATCTACAACGAGAAAACCATATTCACCGACCCGGTCATCCACCACCCCTTTTCGAACCACACTCTGAATGAGGGCAACATCCAGCATGCCTGACGGCTTCTTCTTCCCACCGCCGATTCTTCCGATGGCCTTTGTGGGCAGCCCCAGAAATGTTGACAATCGCTCCACCCACTGTTTCAACAGCTGGATACGGTGAACGAGCACAAGGGTGTTTACGCCCCGTTGCGCGATGAGCCAGGCCGCGATCACAGTCTTGCCAAAAGCCGTAGTGGCGGACAACACCCCTGTATCATGACGGCCCATCGCCTCTGCCGCAAGCCTCTGTTCGGGCCGCAGAACTCCGTGAAAGGAAACGTCAAACGGCCTTCCTTGAAAGCGCTCGTCTCGGACTACTGGTTTGATCTTGAGATCCGATAGAAGCTCTTTCACATCCTCAAGGCAGCCGCGCGGCAAACCGAGATGGTTGGGATAGTCCTCGGCACAGGAAATGATGCGTGGCTTCCCATAGGTCGACAGCCTCATTGCCTGGGCCCTGTAAAACTCTGGATTCTGAAACGCCGCCAGGCGGAACAAGCGATTCCTGAGCCCTGGGGGCAAAGAGTCTTTAGCGATATAGATCTGGTCACCGAGAACCAGTTCCATGCTCTCCGGCACCGGTCCTGCGAGGGAAGGCTCTTTTCGCCAGCGCGAAGGTGGCGCCGTCCAGGGGGCATCGCCATCCTCATCCGTTGAGGCAAGCCGCACCCCCACAACCCGGCCGCGATCTTCGGCCCCACGAACAATCCCCTCCACCTCGCCACGGCCCATCCTTCGAATGGTCGAGAGGAAGGCCCATTGGTCGGGGTAAGGATTGAACTCTTCGTCCAGAAATACACTGTTCCCGCGTTCCCGCGGTTCCTTCTGGAGGGGGAGCGCGATGAGGTTCCCGAACCCACCTTTGGGTAACGTGTCCTGGCTGGGAATAAAGCGGTCATAGGAATCCAGGCCCATGTCCGGCCGGCGTTCCATGGTCTCGGTCAGGATGTGGGCACTAAGCCTCCGTGCCAGCCCGGCAGGTATGGGCTCCAGGAAAAATAGCCAGATGTGGCCGCCACGGCCGGAGCGCGAACGCTCCAGGGATGCAGTAAGGCCCAGAAGGCAACATGTTTCCCGGTATGCGCCTGCGTCCTCCTGCCAGTGTTCCTTGTCAAAATCCACGGCCAGGAAAAAGCACGTCTCATCCCGGAGCATCGGGTAAACGCCAACCACAAAATCTCGGCCGGCTTCATCCTTGCCGGAAAGATGACGGCGGATCACTTCGTCGGTTAAGGGTAAAAAACGACGGTTCGGGCAGTCCGGGCACTTGACCCTTCGTTTGTCGCAGAGAACTCTGTCCCATTCATTGCCGCAGGCAGGCTGATAACCGGACTTGCCCGTCTTACGGCTTTCAAAGCGGCGGGGATAGACATCATCGCGTCCCCGGAAGAGGCTTCGGAACAAAGCGACCTTGGCTTCAGGCGGGGAATGGCGGTGGACGGTTGCTTCTGCCATGACCCTTGTTCCCCACTATTCCAAATGGACTTCAGGCTTCGGACTGATAACACATGGAAGCACGTTAGATTGCTCTTCGAGCAACATTACTTTTGAAAATACAGGTGCTTGGATCATATGTCAACGAATCCATAGATTCTTGGGTGTTTTGCCCGTATCGGTATGTATGCTCATGTGTGCTCCCCTTCAAGGCCTGCGTTGACAGTTCCAAGTAGATGAAATACGATTCCATATGAAGACCAAAGGGACGGGAGGCTTGCCATGGGAAAGACGACAAGTGCCGATACCGTGACGATCTCAAAGCGCGAGTTGCGAACGATGCTGCGTGAGGTGGTGCGCGAGGTCGTGCACGATGAACTCAGCAAGTTAGCGTCCGGGGAGGACTGGGAGATTGAGGAAGGATCCCCACTATGGAAAGACCTCGTTGAACTGCGAGGGGAGGCGCGAAAAGGTCGTGTCCAGTTGCTCTCTCACGAACAGGTCTTTGGAAAATGACCTATCAAGGCGCATCGTATTGGATCACCGACACCTCGTATTCTTCCAGTGTGGGGAGGAATTCCAGCTGGCTCACACCACAGATTTCCGCCCGCCAGGAATGGGATGCTCAGTAGAGGAACCCGAAGAGCCAAAGGGGAAGGTCTCTCTCAAAACCTACCTCGATGTCATCCCTCACAACATAGGCGTCTGGGGCTTCCTTGATCTGCTTCTTTTTCTTTGCCTTGCCTCCGATTTCGAAGAGGAACTTCCCTTCTACCAGGAAGTCTCCCCGATTCGGCACTGTGATGTGCATGCCGCTGCTCCGGACTTGATGTGCGAAGAAGGTCTCCCGCACGGCGCCCACCTGCGTGCTCATCCCCATGTCTCCGGCCACAGCCCGGAGGAGGTTGGTGTTCTCCATGTAGATCTTTGAGGGTTTCCGTACAAGCCGGTACCCGGTTTCAGCAGGCAGCAGGCCGATGATGAGGCCCGCCCGTTCCAGGGAGTCAAGATACGTGTAAAGGTATTCTTTGGAGACCTTCAAGTCTCGGGACATCTTCTCGATATTTGGTGTGAAAGGCTGGGAGGTCGCCAGCAGCCATAAGACCCGTTTCAATACGGGGACGCTTGCCATCCTGATCCCGATCGCCGAGGGGATATCCTCGTACAGCACTTTTTCGATGACGTTGAGCAGTTTGGGAACATAGCCTGCGGTACCCTCCAGGAAGAAAGGATATGCCCCATGGTCCAGATAATCTTTGAAATGCCCCAGGATCGGTCCTTTCTCTACAACCTTCGCAGCCAGCTCTACATGCCCCTTGAGCAATTGAGACAGGGAAACAGGAGGCCACTCCACACCCTGAGAAAAGGAGAGGTATTCCCTGAAGGAGAGGCCCGGAAGGGTGTAAAAGACCACCCTGCGTGAGAGATCCGCCTTTCCTTTCTGCAAAGCCAGGGTCGAGCTTCCCGAAAAGATGATTTTTGCCGAGGGAAAGGAATCATATAGGTTCTTCAATTCCTGTTGCCAGTTGGCGTACTTGTGGACCTCATCGATGACAATCCTCTTTCCTCCGAGCCTGAAAAAATAGGCAGCAGTCTCATAAAGGCCGTTCGCCTGAATGCGGATATGGTCGGCCGTCAGATAAAGTTCTTCCTTGCCGGTCGCCTCCAGCTCGGCGAGCTGTTGCAGGAGCATGGTAGTTTTTCCGGTACCCCTCGCGCCGACAATTCCTGTGAGGCGGGAACCCCAGTCTATTTTCTCCCTGAGATAGCGGGCCCTTTCTCTTGGAACGAGACTCAGGAGAGCGGCTTGTATGCTTAAAAATTCAGTGATATCAATCATATGAATAAACCATGTACACTTATCGATGGAAATTGGAGAATTCCGTAAGGTGAAGTATACGATATGTGAATGATATTGTCAACTATTGTGAACGATTCTAGCCATGGCCAGTCGCAATTGCAGTAGGAAGGTCGTTCCATATTCCTCAAGAAAGGCGAGCCTGCGATGCATGGCTTTTTTGAAAACTATGGGGATTGTGCCTAAAATTGTGCCAATTTTTGGGTGAAGAACGGTGATTCTGAATGATATCGGGTGACATCCGGCCCAGAATGGCCTGTGGCGAAAAAGCCAATGATGTTATCATCATAAATCATCGTTCCTAACAGATAAGCATTTGATATAATTTACCTTTTTAGGGTTCGACTCCCCCCGCCTCCACCAGAATGTAACTGTAAAACCCGGCACATAGGAAATCAACCTTGTGCCTGGGCCTCATTTGGGCCACATTTTTCTCCTGCCTTGCTACACTCCTCCATGAATTTCGACCTCTGGATTTGTCAACGATGTTCAGTAAGCAGGTGCTCACTTGGGCAAGCCGATCTGTTCGAGTTATTTGTGCGCAGGCCCTTATTTGGCGCATTCACGTTCTGTCAGGTCTTCGCGGACCCCAGATAGGCTGGTGCGGAAAGCAGAAAACGCCACAGGGGAACCGCCCTGATCACGGCAGGGCCGTGCTCAAACTCCCTGTCCACGTTCCTGGTGATCAG
>JAFGPH010000474.1 GCA_016926135.1 Deltaproteobacteria bacterium | reverse complement strand
GCCGGGATCAGCACCCTGCCGCCGTCCGAGAGCGCCCGTTGCAGAAGCCGTCCGAGCCTCGCCACCCGCTGCTTACGGTCATCATGGTTTCTGTCACCGTAAGTTGATTCGAGCACGAGAAGGTCGCACGGATCAGGAATCTCGGGGTCCGGAAGAATAGGGGTGTCTTTTGCGCCGAGATCCCCCGAAAACACCACGGCCCAATCAGGCCCCCTGCATTCCAGGCGAATCACGCACGAACCCAGGATGTGGCCTGCCCGATAGAGCCGGAAGCGTATCGCCCGCTTGAGGTCGAAGGTCTCGTTGTATTCGAAGCCCCAGGAGAGCCCGTCGATCACCTGCTCCAGCCGGCCTGCCTCCTCCTGTGGGTTTCCTGCGAGCGACATGGCGTCCCTCAACATGGGTCCCAGGAGGGCCTTGGTGCCGTGGGTGCAGAGGATCTCGCCCTTGAACCCCCTTCTCACCAGCTCCGGAACCCGCCCGATGTGATCGATGTGGGCGTGGGTCAGGAAGAGAAAGTGGATCTCCCGCGGCAAAACCGGCCACTGTTCCATGGGGACGGCAGTGTCCCGGCCCTGTGGGATACCGCAGTCGATCAGGATGTTGAGGCCCTGTGCCTGCAGCAGGTGGCAGGAGCCGGTCACCCCTGTTGCACCACCCAGGGAAACGAGGTTGAAAGGGTTCATGATTCTTCCCACGGCAGCCCGGTGTTTACCCGGACTCTCCGAGTCCCACGGGACTGGAGCCCACGGAGAAATGACTTACCACGAAATCACGAAAGCTGGAAAGCACGAAAAAGGGATCTTTTGACAGGACAAACAAATATAGCTTACAGCCATGAGGCCAGGACGCTGGAAGGCCGGATTCAAGTTTCCGCTTCGCGGCGGCATGTGTCAGGATCGTTGCGTCAAGCCCATCATACCAATATTCCACCATTCCATCATTCCTCTGCATCCTGACTTCCTGACCTATCTGTTTAGCCCTATTGTCTTTAATATCATATACTTGCCTCGATCCCGAACTAAATCATTCCGTGGGCATCCTTACTACTTCTAGGTACATTACTTTCCCATTGACTATCTTGAGGGTTTTGGTTATACTTTCCCAAGGATGTAAGTCTTCCTGAAAAAGGGATCGATACCATGACAGTAGTAAAAACATATGCAAAAGGTCAGATCATCATTCCCAAGGATCTAAGGATGAAGCTCGGCATCAAACCCGGGAAAAGGGTGTCACTGAGACTGGTTGATGATCATCTGGAACTCCGGCCTCTCCCTGATGATCCTATCGAGTTCATCACCGGCATTCTCAAGGCTCACCCTGGCTCCTTGTCCGATGAGCTCTTGGGGGAAAGGGAAAAGGACAACGACCTTGACGAACAGAGTCGTCTTTGACGCTCATGCCATTCTGAGATGGACCCAGGAGGAACCCGGCTATCAGAGGGTAAAATCGTTGATGGTCGCCTGCCGTGAAGGGACCGTCTCCGGATATATGAACCGCATCAACCTCGGGGAGGTCCACTATAAAACCATCCGAGTACTGGGCCCGGAAGGTGCAAGGAACTTCATGGAGAATTTTCTTCGTTTGCCTATCACGATCGTCCTGCCTGATGATGCACTCATCTGGAAGGCAGCTGAGTTGAAAGCCCAATACCCCATCTCCTACGCTGACTGCTTTGCCGCCGCGACCGCCTTATTATACAACGCTGCCGTTCTCACCGGGGATCCCGAATTCAAGAAATTGACCAAAGTAGTAAACGTGGACTGGCTCTGAATATCCAACCACAGATGGGTCCAGATGAGCACTGAATTGCCCCGCCACTTTCAAAACCAAGTCTTCTTTTGCTTGCCACCTCAAGCGTAGCGCTCCTATCGCCTACCCCTTCTCCTTCAGCCCCCAAACCCCGGAGTCCGACAGGATTGACGGGATTTGTGTTGTAAAGAAGCTCAAGGCCCAAAGCTTAAAGGTGAAAGAGGAGCCTGAAATAGATGGAAAGGCAGGCATCACACGAAGCCACCAAGACACGAAGCTCTAAACAAAGACATCTCTGTGTGCTTTGTGGCTCTGTGTGAGATAGGATCTTCTTTTACTTCGCATCTTCGTTTTTTCGTGCTTTCGTGATTCGCTTAGCTGTTTTCCGTGCAAGGATTCTTTCTCTCTATTGACACGACGCCCACTCAGGTGTATAGGGAGGTGTAAACGGAGGTGTATCATGAGAACGAACATTGATCTCGACGATCAGCTTATGGAAGACGCCTTCAAGGTCAGCCGGGCCAGGACAAAGAAGGACCTCATTCATGAAGCCTTGGAGGAATTTGTTCAAAGCCGACGGCGCCTTAGTCTTATCGATCTGGAGGGGCGGGTCGAATTTGCCGAGGGATATGACCACAAACGAATGCGAGAAGACAAATGATCCTGGTTGACACCTCCGTACTGATTGGCTTTTTCAAAGGGTCCAGGAGTGAGGCAGCCTCAAAATTCAAATTCATCCTTCAACAAGGGCTTCAATTCGGAATAACCTCGCATATCTTCCAGGAGGTACTTCAAGGGGCGAAGTCGGAGAAAGAGTACAGGGTGCTCAGACGTTACCTCGAAACCCAGAGATTCTTTCATCCAAAGGACCCGGTCATCTCCTTTGCCGAGGCCGCGAGGATCTTCTTTTTGTGCCGCAAGAGGGGGGTGACCATACGGAGCACCATAGACTGCCTCATCGGGCAGATCGCCTTAGAGCACGAACTTCCGCTTCTCCATGGCGACAATGATTTTGATATGATGGCGAAGATCATTCCCCTGAAGATCTATTGAGATAGAGAGATCGCCACATAGGGATTGCGAGCTGTCGAGCAGGAAGTCCTGGATGCACTCGATCCGGGCATGGGGACCCAGCTATGAAAGGTTACCTTTTTCAGCGTCTGGACGAAAGGAAGAAAGGTTAGACAGGATTGACAAGATTTACTGAATTTTTCTTTGGAATCAAGAAACAAATACCCGGTCGAATCACGTTCATCCTGTCGGAAGTGCCCTTCTTCGTGTTTTCGTCCCTTCGCGCTTTCGTGGTTCGCTTTGCTGTTTCTTCTCAGTGCCTCCCACCGGGCCGTAAGCCCTGTGGGCTGAAGACCGCTGCCTCCATGGCCGATACAGCTTCCCCCATGGGCTATGAAGATTCGTTCTTAGAACAGCGTTTTCAGGGCTAAAAACATCGTTCTAAGGCCCAAAATCGCCCTCCCTGACGCTCTTTCTTCCTGAATACAACCATTTTTCGCTTCGTCCGACCCAATGCCGATGCCGGTTGCATCCTGCCTGTCTCTCAGGGATTTTGGTTGACGTTGTACGCGTCGCGTAGTATGAGGAAGTTGATGATCAAATCCTTCGCAGACGGTCGAACCAGACGCTTTTATGAAATGGGAAAAACATCTCCTTTTCGTGGTGTCGATATTGAAGCCGCTGAGGAATTACTGGCTGCTCTTGATGCTGCCACCTCACTGCGAGACCTCAGTCCCCTGAAAAGCATTGGGTTGCACAGGCTCACCGGAGACCGTGCAGGCCAGTGGGCAATGACCATCAATGGGCCATGGCGCATCTGTTTTCGCTTTGCGGACGGAGATGCCTTTGACGCTCAGATCACAGATTATCACTAGAGGCGACCACATGAAACCGGTACACCCCGGACGCATTCTCAGAAGAGAGATGGAGGCACGTAAGCTTTCCGCGAATGGGCTCTCGCTCGCCCTTCGCGTACCCTCCGGCCGAATTTCGCAAATCCTCAACGGGAAAAGGGCGATTTCCCCAGAAACCGCGCTCAGGCTATCTCAGTACTTCGGCAACAGCCCTCAGTTCTGGATGACCCTTCAAGCACGTTACGATCTGGCAATAGCCGAAAAGGCGGTAGGCCCGAGAATAAAGGCTGAAGTGATGCAAGCTGCAGACCCCCGCTGAGTCCCCTCGCCACCTTTGAGTCTGTGGTCGTGAGTCTGGGGTCGGGCCACGGCATGTATTTGGTTATTCAGGGATAGTCTCCCAGAAATAGGTATTTTGGAAGCCTATATCTTGCTTTTGAGCCCCAGAAAGAGCCTTATACAAAGCAGGACCCTCCCGGATATGTAGGCAAGGCTTCTATTCCGTTGATTTCACTTGAGCGCAAAACTGCTTGACAGGAGAAATATAGGATGTCCCCATCTCCCGCGGAGCACGATTCTCTTGACAAATGCGTAGGCGTTTGCTTACAATAAACTACATGAAACTGCTGATGGATGCCGACTGCCTGATCAAGCTAACGAAAGCTGGGCTGAAAAGCTTGGTAGCAGAAAAGAGCTCTCTTTTCATTCCCGCTGTTGTTAAGCGAGAGGTTGTAGATATAGGGAAAGACAAAGGGTGTGCCGATGCGTTCATGGTTGAAGAGAATATTGAAGCTCAAAAGATCACCGTGGTTGAATCGAGTGCCGAGCATCTTGACGGGGATGAAGCCTTGCTAGCTCTTTTCCAAGCAGACCGTTACGATGCGGTTGCAACAGATGATGCCAAGCTGGCACGGAGGTTCAGGATGCACAGCATACCCCATGTATTGCCGGCCCTCATACTCTATCGAATGTGGAGGCATAAGCTCATAGCCAGGGATGTCGCCTTGAGGAGCCTTGAGCAACTTGCAGGATTCATTAGCGAAGAGGAATACAGTACAGCAAGACTCTTAGTGGAGAGACAGGGATGAAAGTAAGATCGATCCGCGTTCCAGACGATATCGACAAAGCGATAGAGTATGTGTCTCGAGTGGAGAAAACGGAAAAAACCCAATCACTTCGTAAACTGGCGAGATTGGGGTTTGAGTCCTTTGTGGCAACGCAATATCGCGACGGCAAGTTGTCACTTCGCGCGGCATCCAGTCTGCTCCGACTATCCCTTTCTGAAGCAATTGATCTTTTTGCCCAAATGGGAGTCAGTGGGAATATACGGGCCCGTGATGTCCTGGCAAGCCTT
>JAFGPH010000473.1 GCA_016926135.1 Deltaproteobacteria bacterium | reverse complement strand
GTGTGGGCATGCTGGGATCGGCGCCCATCGTGGCCGGAACCATTTCCCTGGCCGTCGGGGCGGCTCTCGCCTCTTCCATTCGGAAGGACGGACGGGTGACGGTGAGTTTCTTCGGCGACGGGGCCACCGGCGAGGGCGTTCTTTATGAATCCTTGAATTTTGCCGCCCTGAAGAAGCTTCCCTTGATTTTTGCCTGTGAAAACAACTTGTATGCGACCCACATGCCTATCCGGGAATCCCGGGTGAACCAACCCATCACCAGGATCGGAGAAGCCTTCGGGATCGAGAGCCAGTCGGTGGACGGGAATGATGTGCTGCAGGTCTATGATGCAGGCAGCCGGGCCGTCGAAACCTGCCGCAGGGGAAATGGCCCCGTATTCATGGAGTTCATGACCTATCGTTTGAGAGGTCACGTGGGGCCGGACGATAATATCCAGGGCACCCATACAGACATCAGGCCCAAGGATGAAATCGCCATGTGGTTGAAAAAGGATCCTATTGAAAAGCTCGATCGATATCTTATACAGTGCCGTCTGATCGATAAAAGCAGGCTGAAGCTCATCAAGGATGAGGTGAGGCAGGAGGTAGCCGATGCTCAGGCGTTTGCGAGAAGTAGCCCAGGCCCGGCGACGGAGGAGCTAACCAAATATGTCTTCGCGTAGAAAACTTCAATACAGCCTGGCGATCAACGAGGCCCTGCACCAGATGATGGAGGCGGATGCCTCTGTTTTCTTGATTGGCCAGGGGGTGAAAAGCCCCTGGTATGTGGGAAACACTGCGCAAGGGTTGTTGGAGAGGTTTGGTGAAGGCCGGGTGATAGACACCCCGGTTTCGGAAAACGCGATCACTGGAGCGGGTATGGGGGCTGCTATCGCTGGAATGAAACCTGTAGTCGTCCATCCCCGAATGGATTTCATGTTTTACGCCCTTGATCCCATTCTCAACCAGGCCGCAAACTGGTATTACATGAATGGAGGAAAGGCATCAGTGCCGGTGGTGTTCTGGGGGATCATCAACCGGGGGGGTGAGCAGGCGGCCCAGCATTCACAGGCTATTCACAATCTCTTCGCTCATGCTCCTGGTCTGAAGGTTGTCATGCCCGCTACGGCTTACGATGCCAAGGGATTGATGATTGCGGCGATCAGGGACAACAATCCGGTAGTCTACATCGATGACCGCTGGTTGTACGACTTGGAGGAGGAGGTCCCTGAAGAAGTTTTTGAAGTGCCTATCGGCCAGGGGGCGTGCCGAAAGGCGGGAAGGGATGTGACCGTCGTAGCCGTCTCTCATATGGTTCGTTTGGGGATGGAGGCTTCGGGTATGTTACTGGAGATGGGGATTGACATTGAGTTGATTGACGTGAGGAGTCTCAAGCCAATTGACAGAGATCTCATCCTTGGTTCTGTGAGAAAGACAGGACGGTTGGTGGTTGCCGACGTTGGCTGGAGAAGTTTTGGCGCTTCCGGGGAGATCATGTCCCTTGTCCTGGAAGGGGCTTTCGGCTACCTAAAATCTCCACCCGTTAGAGTCGCCCTGCCTGATTGCCCTGCCCCAGCTAGCAGGACGCTAGAAGAAGCCTATTACCCGACTGTTCAGACCATTGTCGAGGCGGTACGCAAGACAATGGGTGGGTTACATTCTTAGCATGGGAGTCGGCTCCAAATCCGTTATGGGCACGGATTACGTTCATGTGACCGAACTCGCCGGCGACGATGTTTCACGTGAACAAGTGGAAAGGATGTATTCGCGGTATGACTTTGCCCGCCAATATTGCTCCGGAAAAGACGTTATCGAGATAGGATGCGGTTCGGGGCAGGGTCTAGGGTATCTGGCCGGCGTTGCCGGGAGAACGGTTGGTGGGGATTTATCCGAACCTCTCCTCAGTATGGCCGGAAGCCATTACAAAGGGCGAATCCCTCTGGTTCGGCTCGATGCCCACGCGCTGCCCTTTCGAGACCATTGCTCGGACGTGGTGATCCTGTTTGAGGCTGTCTACTATTTGGCAAAACCGGAAGAGTTTGTCCGGGAGTGCACCAGGGTCCTCAGACCTAAGGGTACCCTGATCATGTGCTCGGCAAACAAGGACCTTCCCGATTTCAACCCCAGCCCGCACAGTCACAACTACTTCTCGCCCCCCCAGTTTGCAGAGCTCTTAAGACCTTACGGATTCGATGTCCAATGCCTGGGAGACTGCGAGGTGGACTATGGGAGCCTGAGACAGAAGGTGTTCTCATTTGTAAAGAAGACCATGGTTCGATGGAACCTGATGCCCAAGACCATGGCCGGGAAGAAGATATTCAAGCGCATCGTGTTTGGAAAGCTCGTGGCCATGCCTGCAGAGCTGACAAATGAACATGGTTCCTGTCCCCTCCCAACAGGGATTGACGCCACAATCCCGGACAGGCGGCACAAGGTTATCTTTGTGGTTGGGCGAAAGGATGTTTAGGTAACCCATGAAGCAGACGAGATCTGTACCCTTTTTCAATTACCCGGACGTGTTCCTTGCGCACGAGGAGGCCTTTGTCTCTATCATCAGGGAAGCGGGGCGGCGGGGCGCGTTTATCATGCAGAAGGATCTGGCCGAGTTCGAGAGGAACCTTGCCTCCTACACCGGGGCCAAGTACGCGGTTGGGGTGGGAAATGCAACGGATGCACTGCAGATCGGCCTGATGGCAGGGGGTCTCCAGCCCGGCGATGAGGTCCTGTTCTGCACACACACCATGGTGGCCACGGCATCCGCCATTCACTTCGCCGGGGGCGTGCCGGTGCCTGTGGAGACAGGCGTGGATCACCTGATGGACCCTGAGGGTATCGAGGCAGCCATAACACCACGGACCAAGGCGATCATGCCGACCCAGCTCAACGGCCGCACCGCGGACATGGATGCCATCATGGCCATTGCAGAGAAACACGGGCTTTCCCTCTATGAAGATGCAGCGCAGGCCTTGGGCTCCAAGTTCAAAGAAAGGTGTGCGGGAACGTTTGGAAAAGCGTCCTGCATCAGCTTTTACCCCGCGAAAGTCCTCGGGTGCTTTGGTGACGGGGGTGCCGTCCTGACCAACGACGATGAGGTTTATGATCGAGTTCTTTCCCTGAGGGATCACGGAAGGGATCATGACGGCGAGGTGGTGATGTGGGGCATGAACAGCAGGCTGGACAACATCCAAGCCGCCCTGCTGGATTACCAGCTGAAGTCCTACCCCCGGGTTATCGAGAGACGCAGGGCCATCGCCCGGATGTACAGGGAGGGATTGGCCGACGTGGGTGGGGTATCGCTGCCCCCAGGCCCCGAGAATGACCCTGACCACTTTGATGTATATCAGAACTATGAAATTGAGGCCGAGAACCGGGATGGACTGAAATCTTTTCTCGCCGAGCGCGGGATCGGGACCCTGGTTCAATGGGGGGGAAAGGCGGTTCATCAGTTTAGGAGACTTGGATTCAGCCAGACGCTGCCGTTCACCGAACGGCTTTTCGGGCGAATGTTGATGTTGCCCATGAACATGTCCCTGTCAGATGAGGACGTACAATATGTCTGTGACTGTGTCAGGGAGTTCTATGGGGCTCCCTAGTGGCTTTTTCTGAAGCATTCGGATGTGATGAAGCGCGTTTTGGACATTGTCTTCTCCTTCATCGGGCTCCTGGTGGCGTCTCCCGTCTTGCTCATCTCCATGGTGCTCATCTGGAGTCAGGATTTCCATTCCCCTTTCTACGTTGCGCCCAGGGTGGGGCGAAACGGGAAGGTGTTCAGGATGGTCAAGTTACGATCCATGGTAGCAGGGGCCGACAAGGCGGGCGTGGATTCAACCGCCGCCACTGACACACGGATCACTTGGGTCGGTCGTCTTATCCGCCGCTACAAGCTCGACGAATTGTCGCAACTCTGGAACGTCTTGCGGGGAGAGATGAGTCTGGTGGGTCCGAGACCCAATGTGGAAAGGGAGGTTGCCCTCTACACGGAGGCCGAGAGGCACCTGCTTGACGTAAGACCCGGAATCACGGACCTTTCTTCCATTGTGTTCTCCGATGAGGGAGATATTCTGGCGGGGAGTGAAGACCCGGATCTGATGTACAATCAGCTCATCAGGCCGTGGAAGAGCCGGCTAGGGCTTCTTTATGTGGAACGACGGGGCGTGATGCTCGATTTCTGGATCATCGGTTTGACGGCCCTCGCCATCGTCTCCCGGCCAGTGGCATTGAAAGGAGTCGGGAAGATCTTGGACAGAATGGGGGCGGATGGAGAGGTGCGAAGAGTCGCCACGAGGGAAGAGCCTTTGCAGCCCTATCCACCGCCGGGCGCGGAAGCGGTTGTGACAAGCAGAGGGTAGTTCAAAGCTCCTAAGAGACTGCCGCCTCACATACACAAAGGGCACAAAGGTTTGTTTCTTCTAAGACTTCGTGTCTGGGTGGTTTTGTGTGAGAATGAAGGGTATTTCTTTCCTGACTGACTCCGAAGCGAAGAACGAGGAAAACAGAAGCTGAAGGCTGAAAGGGTGGGGATAGAGCCGTGATAGGGGTTAGGCGGCAGTGGGGATCGTCAGCGAGGGTTTTTGAGGTGGAAGAATGAGGATTTTCACCTGAAAAGGTCCCCGAGAGACACCTTTTGCCTCTTTACGAAAATTTCAAAGGTCTCTTTAGGGGGACGAGGAATTGTGGTAGCTTATGTCATTGCTTCGGAAGTAGGGCTGATCATTTCATTGGGTTCAACTTTGACACTCACGCATAAAGTCGGTGAGCATGTTTCGTTCCTGGTTCGATACTTACCCTCGAACGGAGAATCAGATTTGTCGTATCATGAGGTGTTCTAGCCGCCATGACTCTGGGTGAGTATCTTCATAGAAACTTCGTCATTGTTCTGGCGGTGGACGCAGTTCTCGTGTCCATTTCCTGGTATCTTTCATACTTTCTGCGCTTCAACTTCACCATCCCCCCCGACCAGTTCGCGGTCATGGTGCGCCTCCTGCCGCTTTTCCTGTGCACCAAGATCATCATCTTTTTCTTTTTTGACCTCTACCGCGGGATGTGGAGGTACACGAGCATCAGGGACGTGCTCAACATCGCCAAGGCAACCAGCGTGAGTTCTCTGGCCATTGTGGCCGTTCTTGCTTTTACCCATGGGTTCAGCGGCTATGCCCGGTCCACCTTCGTCATCGACTGGGTGCTGACCCTGTTTTTCATCTCGGGCCACAGGGTCGGGATTCGCCTCCTGACCTGGATCGGGATGAAAGACAGCACCGCGAACATCCGGAGTCTCAGGCTCTTCGGCTTCCTGGGCGGAAGGGAAGCGGGGCAGAGAAGGCTCCTCATCATCGGTGCCGGTGACTGTGGGGAGAAGATCTATCGGGAGATTCAGGACAACGCGGCCTTGCGTTACGCGGTGGTGGGTTTCGTGGACGACGATGCTGCCAAGGCAGGAAAACAGATTCACGGTGTGCCGGTGTTGGGCCCAACGTCAAACCTTCGAATGATTGCTGCAAGGGTGGGTGCCGACGAACTTCTCATCGCCATGCCGTCAGCCACCGCATCCCAGATGAGATCCATTGTGGATCGGTGCAAGGAGACAGGGGTTGCCTTTAAAACCGTGCCGGGGATGGGGGAACTGATCGACGGCAAGGTGTCGGTCAAGGCGATCCGGGACGTGGCGTACCGGGATCTGTTGGGCAGGGAGACGGTTCGGCTGGAGGAAGACCGCATCAGCGCTTACCTGAAGGGCTCCCGCGTACTGGTCACGGGGGCCGGGGGCTCCATCGGATCGGAACTC